>NZ_JBSFUA010000007.1:0-274171 GCF_053591555.1 Crossiella sp. NPDC003009
CCGCCAGCCGCCAGCCCGTGGGGCGCGCATGCCGGGCCGCGACTGGGGCAAGCGCGCGGCCGGGCGGCGTAGGCGGCCCGGCGGCATGAGCGGGCGAGCGACGGCTGAGGTGGCGAGCGACGCGCAGGCGGCGCTGGCGCATGGGCTGGCGGGTGCGCCCGAGATGGCCGGTTGGCATCAGTGGTGCGAGCGATGTCGCTGGCGGAGCTGGGACGAGTTCAGGCTCAAGTTGGGGCGGCGGTGGGTGCTGGAACCTTGCCGAGGCCGGGGCCGAGAGTGGGACGGGAGCGGGAGCGGGGCTGGGTTGCAGGCGGGGAGGGTGGCTGGTGCTCTCGATTCGTTTCGGGGGACGGGTCGCTGCGTGCTGCTGAGTCTGGCCCGTCCTGGCGGCCCGGGTTGGCTCGTGCTGGGAGCGTGGCCGTTGGCTGTGGGCCGTGGCTTCGGGTCGGGGTGGCGCTTGTCCGGGCCGCTGTTTCCCCGCCGCGCCTCCGCTTCCTCTGCGGAACGCTTTTCGGGGCGAAAAGGTTGCTTTCCGTCTTGATCTTGCGACTGGTGGCGGGGGTTGGTGGGGGCGTTGGGGTGGAGTTGGGGGTTGGGGTGGGCGGGGGTTCGTGGGGTGGGGCGGGGTTCGTGGTCTCATTGGGAGTCGTGTGGGCGGTGGTCGTTTCACGTGAAACGGCGACGGATGGGACGGGGTGTGGGTGTGGTTTCACGTGAAACGGTGGCGGTGCCGGAGGTGGCGGCGCGTGTCTTCGGGGACCAGCTTGGGGTGGCGGTGCGGTTCGCCGAGATGATCATCGAGCAGGGTGAGACTCGTGGACTGATCGGGCCCCGCGAGGTGGAGCGGGTGTGGGATCGGCACATGCTGAACTCGGCGGTGGTCTCCGAGCTGCTGGCCCCGAACGCCTCCGTGGTTGACGTGGGTTCCGGGGCCGGTCTTCCTGGGTTGCCGATGGCGATTGCTCGGCCCGATGTGTCCATCACGTTGCTGGAGCCGATGGCTCGGCGGGTGGCCTGGCTGACGGAGGTCGTTGAGGAGCTGGATCTTGATGTGACCGTTGTTCGGGGTCGTGCCGAAGAGAAAGCCGTTCGGGAACAGCTTGCTGGTGCCGATGTAGTGACTGCGCGGGCAGTCGCTCCATTGGCCAAGTTGGCCGGGTGGTGTCTTCCGTTGGCCCGGCCCGAAGGGCAACTGCTGGCGTTGAAGGGGTCCAGTGCGGCTGAGGAGTTGGCGCGGGATGAGCAAGCCGTGGCGGCGGTGGGGGGCGTGAACGGTCGGATTGTGGTGTGCGGGGAAGGGGTTCTTGAGGTGCCGACGACGGTAGTTGTGGTCGATCGTGCTCCAGGGCGTGACGGGAAGCGCCGGAGAAGGAAGGATCGGGGATGAGGCCGGAGTCGCCCCTGTTTTCGCATCCGGAGCGCGAAACGGCCGCTGTTCCACGTGAAACACTCGCACCGGATTCGGTGACACCCCACGCGCCCGAGGAGAGCACCGTGTGGACCCCCATTGCCGAGGAAGCCGAGCGCGCCACCCGCGTTCTTCACCCCGACGCCCTGCAGCTGCCGCGCCCAGCCCGGCGCCGCGTCCTCACCGTGGCCAACCAGAAGGGCGGCGTCGGTAAGACCACCAGCACGGTCAACTTGGCCGCCGCGCTCGCCCTGCACCACCTCAAGGTGCTGGTGATCGATCTTGACCCGCAGGGCAACGCGAGCACCGCCCTTGGTGTTGAGCACCGCTCTGGCACCCCCTCCATCTACGAGGTGCTGATCGGGGAGATCTCGCTCGCCGACGCCGCCGCGCCCAGCAACCAGACCGACAACCTGGTGTGCGTGCCTGCCACCATCGACCTGGCCGGTGCCGAGATCGAGCTCGTCTCGATGGCCTCCCGGGAGTCCCGGCTCAAGGAAGCCCTCTCCCCCGAGGCGCTCGACTCGCTCCAGCCCGACTACGTCTTCATCGACTGCCCGCCCTCGCTCGGCCTGCTCACGTTGAACGCGATGGTCGCCGCGCAGGAAGTCCTCATCCCGATCCAGTGCGAGTACTACGCACTGGAGGGACTGAGCCAGCTGCTGGGCAACATCGAGCTCGTGCAGCAGCACCTGAACCCGGACCTGGACGTGTCCACCATCCTGCTCACCATGTACGACGGCCGGACCAAGCTGGCCGACCAGGTGACCACCGAGGTGCGCAACCACTTCCAGGAACGTGTCCTCAAGACCGTGATCCCCCGCAGCGTGAAGGTCTCCGAGGCGCCTGGCTTCGGGCAGACGATCATCACCTACGACCCGGGTTCGCGGGGCGCGATGAGCTACCTCGACGCAGCCAAGGAACTCGCCGTACGCGGCGCCGAGATGGGAACTACATGACAGAACGAAAGGGCGGGCTCGGCCGAGGTCTCGCCGCACTGATCCCCAGCGGCCCGCCGCCCGGTGCGGCGGGCGCCTCCTCCCCCGCCGCCACCGCGGTGGCCTCCCGGCCCAAGGGTGAGGCGGCGGAGCCGGAGACCTCGGTGGCCGGTGCGGTCTACCGCGAGGTGCCGACCGCGGCGATCAAGCCGAACCCGAAGCAGCCCCGGCACGTCTTCGACGAGGACGCGCTGTCCGAGCTGGAGCACTCGATTCGCGAGTTCGGGCTCATGCAGCCCGTCGTGGTCCGGGAGCTCGGCAAGGGGCAGTACGAGCTCGTCATGGGCGAGCGGCGGCTCCGGGCCTCGCAGCAGGCGGGCCTGGACCGGATCCCGGCCATCGTCCGGCAGACCGCCGACGAGGCGATGCTGCGGGACGCGCTGCTGGAGAACATCCACCGGGTGCAGCTGAACCCGCTCGAAGAGGCGGCGGCCTACCAGCAGCTGCTGGAGGAGTTCGAGGTCACCCACGAGGAGCTGGCCGGCCGGATCGGCCGCAGCCGCCCGGTGATCACCAACACCATCCGGCTGCTGAAGCTGCCCCTCCCCGTGCAGCGCCGGGTCGCCGCCGGGGTGCTCTCCGCCGGGCACGCCCGCGCCCTGCTCGGGCTGGACGACCCCGGCCGCCAGGAGGACCTGGCCGCCAAGATCGTTGCCGAGGGCCTGTCGGTGCGTGCCACCGAGGAGGCCGTGGTGCTCGCCAAGAGCGAGCAGCCACCCAAGGCCAAGCCGGCGGCGCGCAAGCCGATCCAGGCCCCCGGACTCCAGGACCTCGCGGAGAAGCTGTCGGACGCGTTCGACACCCGGGTCAAGGTCGAGCTCGGCCGGCGCAAGGGCCGGATCGTGCTCGAGTTCGGCTCCGTGGACGATCTTGAGCGCATCGTGGAGCTGATGGGACATAACGGGACAAAACGGGCACAGCAGGGCGGCTAGCCAGGGTATTGCCGACTTATGTCACGGTGACGTTTTCAGATGGGAACGTCTGTCAGCTGCGGGCAAGCGCTCGCTCGACCAGGGTGCCGAACACCTCACCGAGCGAGCGCCCGGCGGCCTCCACCGCCATCGGCACCAACGAGGTCTCGGTGAGTCCCGGCGAGACGTTCACTTCCAGGAAGTGCACCGTGCCGTCCGGCGCCACGATCGCGTCCGTGCGGGAGATGTCGCGGAGGCCGAGCAACTGGTGTGCGGCCACCGCCAGCTCCCCCACCGCCCGCTGCGTCTCCGGCGCGAGCCGGGCCGGCGCGTGGAACGTGGTGAGTCCAGCGGTGTACCGGGCCGAGTAGTCGTACACGCCGTTCTCCGGCAGGATCTCCACCGCCGGCAGGGCCTGGGGCCCCTCTGGGGTGTCCAGCACGCCCACGGCCACCTCAACGCCGGAAACGTAGGTCTCCGCGAGCACGGTGTCGCCGTAGGCCAGGCAGTCCACCATCGCGGCAGGCAGGTCCGCCGCGTCTCGCACCACGGTCGCGCCCAGCGCCGAGCCGCCCTGGTCCGGCTTGAGCATCAGCGGCAGGCCGAGCCGGTCGACCAGCGCGTCCAGCACCGCCTGGGCGCCGAGCACCCGGAACGTGCTGTGCGGCAGCACCACCCAGTCCGGCGTGCTCAGCCCGGCGCGAGCCAGCTCGCCCTTGGCGGTCGGCTTGTCCCAGGCCCGGCGGCAGGCCCTCGGGTCGGTGCCCACGTACGGCACGCCGAGCATCTCCAGCACCGACTGCACCGCGCCGTTCTCACCCTCGCCACCGTGCAGCGCGATCACCGCGGCATCCGGCCGGTGCTGCCGCAGCCGCTCCAGCAGCGCGCCGTCGGCGTCCCACTCCTCCACCGTCAGCCCGGTCTCGCGCAGCGCGGCGGAGAGCCTGCGGCCCGACCGCAGCGAGACCTCCCGCTCGTGGGACAGCCCACCGGCCAGCACCGCGACCCAACGATCAGACACTGCACAGCTCCTTGCGTGAATGGCGACGGTCCACTGTGATCGTCCACAGTGGACCGTCGGGAAAAGCGTTGCGGGAAAAGGTCAGGCGGTGTCCGGGGACGGCGACTGCGGGCCGGTGGACTGGCGGCGGTGCACCTGGCCGAAGGTGCTGATCAGCTCCAGCTCACCCTCCAGCACGGTGGCCAGCCTGCGCACGCCCTCGCGGATCCGCTCCGGCGTCGGGTAGCAGAAGGACAACCGCATCTGCCCGTTGCCGGAGCCGTCGCCGAAGAACGCGGTGCCGGGCACGAAGGCCACCCGCTGGGTGACCGCGCGCGGCAGCATCGCCTTGGTGTCAATGCCTTCCGGCACGCTCACCCACACGTAGAAGCCGCCGTCCGGTTTGGTCCACCGGCAGCCGGCCGGCAGGTGCGCCTCCAGTGCGGTGAGCATGGCGTCCCTGCGCTCGCGGTAGACCTCGCGGTAGGTCTTGATCTGGCCCATCCAGTCGTGCTGGGCCAGGTACCGGGAGACCACCGCCTGGGTGAAGGTGGGCGGGCAGAGCGTGGCCGACTCCGAGGCCAGCACCAGCTTCTCCCGCACCGCGTGCGGGGCCAGCGTCCAGCCGACCCGCAGCCCCGGCGCGAAGGTCTTGGAGAACGAGCCGAGGTAGACCACGTTCTCCGGCTCCATCGAGCGCAGCGCCGGATAGGTCTGGCCGTCGAAGCCGAGCATCCCGTACGGGTTGTCCTCGACCACCAGCACGCCGTGCCGGGCGCAGATCTCCAGCACCTCGGCCCGCCGGTGCACCGCCAGGGTCACGCCTGCCGGGTTGTGGAAGTTCGGGATCGTGTAGAGGAACTTGACCCGGCGCCCGGCCGAGGCCAGCGCGGTCAGCGTGCGGTCCAGCTCGCCGGGGATGAGGCCCTCGTCGTCCAGCGGCACGTGCACGACCTCGGCCTGGTAGGCGGAGAAGGTGCCCAGCGCGCCGACGTAGGACGGCGCCTCCGCGACCACCACGTCACCGGGATCGCAGAAGATCCGGGTGACCATGTCCAGGCCGGACTGCGAGCCCACGGTGACCGTGACGTCGTCGGGGTGGGCCGAGATGCCCTCCAGCGCCATGATCTGGCAGATCTGCTCGCG
This sequence comes from Crossiella sp. NPDC003009, assembly GCF_053591555.1. Taxonomy (NCBI): domain Bacteria; kingdom Bacillati; phylum Actinomycetota; class Actinomycetes; order Pseudonocardiales; family Pseudonocardiaceae; genus Crossiella; species Crossiella sp. NPDC003009. The sequence goes on from NZ_JBSFUA010000007.1 coordinate 5,464, forward strand.
CAGCGCCGGGATGCCCTGCGCGGAGGCGTACTGCAGCGCGGTCTGGCCCTCCGCCGCCATCAGCTGGGCCACGTCGGCCGAGAGCGTCTCCAGCGGCAGCGCGGCCAGGTACGGCATGCCACCGGCCAGCGAGACCACCTCGGGGCGGCTGGCCACCGAGAACAGCGCCCTGATCTCCGAGGCCGTCATCCCCGCGGTGCGCGCCGCGTAGCGCCTCAGGTGGGGGTCCAGGCTGCGCCCTGCTGCCGCCGCGGCCGGGACAGCGGACGGATTTTGCTGTTCGGGCGTTGAGGCAGGTAGGTTCATGCGGCGCTCCGGTATCGGCGATCGTCCGAGCCAGTCTAGGCCGCCGATGGCACCGATGGCGCCGAGTGTGATCCGGCCTCCCTGTCGAAGCCGGTGCGCTGCGCCTATGCTGGTTCTCGGTGCCCGTGGTGCGCGGGCATGCCGTTCTTGCTGGGAGGTCAGGTGTCGCGACGCGTAGTCGGCGTCACGCTGGACAACCTCGACCACCTGTCCCGGCACTCCCGGGGCTGTGTGTTCTGGGAGCTCGCTCCACACATGAAGGAGCAGTCCGAGGAGTTCGGCCAGACCGAGTTCGACAAGGAAGCCTGGATCTCCGCGGTGTTGCTGGAGTGGGGTTCCTGCGGCCGGATTATCTACGCCGACGGGGTGCCCGCCGGTCATGTGCTCTACGCCCCACCGGGTGTGGTGCCGAGGGCGTCCACCTTCCCCACCTCCCCGGTCAGCGCGGACGCGGTGCTGATCACCGCGCTGCAGGTGCTGCCGGAGTTCACCGGTGGCGGCCTCGGCCGGGTGCTGGTGCAGGCGGTGGCCAAGGACCTCACCAGGCGCGGGGTGAAGGCGATCGAGGCCTTCGGCGACGCGACGCCTGACCAGCCCAACTGCGTGCTGCCCGCGGACTTCCTGCTCAGCGTCGGGTTCAAGACCGTGCGCCCGCACCCGAAGTGGCCGCGGATGCGCCTGGAGCTGCGGACCGCGCTGACCTGGAAGGAAGACGTGGAGGCCGCGCTGGAGCGACTGCTGGGCACGGTGTCCATCAGCGCCACCGCCGGGAGCAAGGAACCGAGCTTCCGTCCCGTCTGAGACCAACGAGAAAGGCCCCGCCAGGGAAACTTGGCGGGGCCTTTCTCGTTGGCTGGGTCAGGCCGTCTCGGCCTTGGACAGCTCGTATTTGAGCAGGTCGTCGAAGGTGAACGTGCCGGTGGGCTGGTCGTTCTTGCCCAGCAGGTACAGCCGCTTCACCGCGACCAGGATGCCCTCGGCCACCACGTCCCGGAAGGCCGGGTCGAGCAGCCGGCGGCGGTCCTCGGGGTTGGTCAGGTAACCGGTCTCCACCCGGACCGCGGTGCAGCGGGTCAGCCGCAGCGAGTCCCAGGTCTTGGGGTGGGTGCCGCAGTCCAGCATGCCGGTGCGGGCGGTCAGCTCGCGCTGGATGAACCCGGCGAGGGCCTCACCCACGGTGGAGCTGGTGCCGTGGCCGCCGCTGCCGAAGTGGAAGGTGGCCACGCCGCGGGCGTGCGGGGAGGAGTTCGCGTCCGAGTGCAAGGACAGGAACAGGTCCGCGTTGGCGCTGTTGGCGAACTGGGCGCGGTCGGACTCCGGCGGGCACACCTGCGGGCCCCTGGAGAGCAGGGCCTCCATGCCGGTGGCCACCATGCGGCCCTCCAGCCGCCTGGCCAGGTCCCACATCAGGTCGGCCTCGGACACGCCGTCGACCACGATGCCCCGGTCGCCACCACCGTGACCGGGGTCGATCACGATCCGCTTGCCGGACAGGCGCGGGCCGGACCGGCGCAGGTGCTCCTGCTCGCGCAGGAACACCGGGCGGCCGCCGCGGACCTTGGGCGCCAGCTGGCGCAGCGCGCGCAGCGTGCCAGGGCCGCACATGCCGTCGACGGAAAGGCCGTAGTCACGCTGGAAGTTGCGCAGCGCGTGCTCGGTCTGGTGACCGAAGACGCCGTCCGCGCGACCGGCGTTGAAGCCCAGTTCGAGCAGTCGCTGCTGCAGGGTGAGCACGTCGTCGCCGCTCATCGGCTGGGAGATCAGGTAGGCGAGGTTGCGGTCGCCGAGCTGCCAGCGCGCGTCGGTCAGCGCCCGGTAGGTGTTCGGACCGACGATGCCGTCGGTGATCAGCCCTCGTTGCTGCTGGAACGAGCGCACTGCGTGCTCGACCTGGCCATCGAAGTCGGTAGGCCTGATCTGGCCGTTGGTGGCCGGTAGCAGCCCCAGCTTCACGAGAGTCGCCCGGATCTCGGCGACGGCTGGACCGTCATCACCCCGGCGGAGCAGCAGCATGCACCCCTCGCATGACTCGGGCGCCGGAAATTAGTTCGGCGCGCAGTTGAAGACGTCCTATTGTGCCTTGCGGTTTGAGTAGCCACGTGCGGGGCTACTCCCAGCAGTCGTTCCAGCACGAAAACGGCAACCCCGGCCTGCGGTTCACCATCCCGAGCGGCAGAACCACTCATCAGGATGACGAAGAACCGCGAACCGGGGTTGCACGATCCAGCTGGGGACTTTACGCCAGGTTCACCTGAACTAACTCATCGCACAGGTCAGCGCAGCGGGCGGGCCCTGGGGTAGGACTCAGATCACGTCGCTCAGGTCGTTGAGGATCGCGGCCTTCGGCTTGGCGCCCACGATCGTCTTCACCGGCTTGCCGCCCTGGAACAGCATCATGGTCGGCACCGACATGATCTGGTAGTCCCGCGCGGTGGACGGGTTGGCGTCGATGTCCAGCTTGGCGATGGTGATCTTGTCCGCGTGCTCGCCTGCGATCTCCTCGAGGACCGGGGCGACCATCTTGCACGGTCCACACCAGGTCGCCCAGAAGTCCACCAGCACCGGCTTGTCGCTCTGCAGCACGTCCTCGACGAAGCTCGCGTCGGACACGACCTTGGTGTTGTTGCCCATCGTCGTCACTCCTTGGTTGGGGGCAGGTGAATCGGGTCTGTGGGGCTCAGCTGACCGCGGCCACGGTCTCCGGCTCGGCGGCTTCCCGCTCGGCCAGCCAGCGCTCGGCGTCCATGGCGGCCGCGCAGCCGGAACCGGCCGCGGTGATCGCCTGCCGGTAGGTGTGGTCGACCAGGTCGCCGGCGGCGAACACGCCGTCCAGGTTGGTGGCGGTGCCGGGCGAGGCGACCTTGACGTAGCCCTCCTCGTCGGTGTCCACCTGGCCCTTGACCAGCGCGGAGCGCGGGTCGTGGCCGACCGCGACGAAGAACCCGGTCACCGGCAGGATGGACTCCTCGCCGGTCACGGTGCTCGCCACCCGGACGCCGGTGACGGAGGTCTCGCCGAGCACCTCAAGCACCTTGGTGTCCAGCTGCCAGCGGATCTTCTCGTTGGCGCGGGCGCGCTCCAGCATGATCTTGGAGGCGCGGAACTCCTGGCGCCGGTGGATGATCGTCACCGAGCGGGCGAAGCGGGTGAGGAAGGTGGCCTCCTCCATCGCCGAGTCGCCGCCGCCGACCACCGCGATGTCCTGGTCGCGGAAGAAGAACCCGTCGCAGGTGGCGCAGGCGGACACACCGCGGCCGAGCAGCTTCTGCTCACCGGGCACGTCCAGGTAGCGGGCGGCCGCGCCCATGGCTAGCACCACGGCCTTGGCCTGGTAGGTGACCCCGTTCGCGGTGACCGTCTTCACCGGGCCGGACAGCTCGACGGACTCGACGTCCTCGGCCCGCAGCTCGGCGCCGAAGCGCTCGCCCTGGGCGCGCATCTGCTCCATCAGGTCGGGACCCATGATCCCGTCCTTGAACCCCGGGTAGTTCTCCACCTCGGTGGTGGTCATCAGCGCGCCGCCGAACTGGGTGCCCTCGAAGACCAAGGGGTCCAGCTGCGCCCGAGCGGCGTAGGTGGCCGCGGTGTACCCGGCTGGACCGGAGCCCACCACGATCAGGTTTCGTACCTGCGATGACACCTGGGGACCTCCGTGCCCGTGAGTCGACGTATGCCGGCTTCGTACCGGCACAACGCGATCCTAGGTGCGGCTGTTCCCAGGTGACTTCGACGTCACACCGCAACGGCTAGCCGACGGTGCTGTCCTTGATCAGCGACGGCTTCCCGGCGGCGCAGTCCGCGCCCACGACCAGCAGCCGGGTGCGGCCGGGCGTGGTGGTGAGCAGGACCAGCGCCACCCCTGGCTTGCCGTCCACGGTGACCTGGCGGCCGGCGGCTGGGGTGAGCAGGTGGCCGGGCTGGTTGTTGGCCACCAGGCACGCCTTGAGCTTGGCCTGGTCGCTGAACGGGCCGTAGTCCTTGTTGCCGGAGATCCCCGGTGGGATCTTGCCGTCCAGGTCCGCGGACTTGAGCGCGAGCACGCCGTCCCCCGGCGTGGTGGCCACGCTGGTGGGCTGGGCGGTGCCGGTGACCGGCTGCTGTCCCGGCAGCACGGCGAAGATCAGGCCGGTGGCCGCGGCCAGGCCGGCCAGCGCGCCGATGCCCCAGCCGATGGCCTTGGTGCGCCTGCGGCGGGCGGAGGCGAGGTCGACCACCTGGGCCAGCTGCGGCGGCTGCTGGTGGAACTGCGGCGGCGCTGGCGGTGCCAGCGGTGCCGCGCCGGGGCGGGCGGCCATGGCCAGCCGCACCTCGTTCTCGATCGCCGCCTCGATCCGGCTGGCCACGTGCTCCGGCATGCGCAGCGGGGGCAGTGCGGCGAGCTCGGCCTGCGTCTCATCAAGCGCGGCCAGCACGGCCCGCGCCTCCGGGTCGGCCTCGATCCTGGGCCGCAGCTGGGCGGCCAAAGCGGGGTCAAGGACCCCGGCGTGCAGATCGGCGATGAGATCAACAGACCACGGCGGGCCATCCGGCACACCGGGCCGGCGCTCGTTGGTGGTCATCGTCCCTCCCGTGGACGCCGCGGTGCCATTGCTCCAGCGTCAGGTGAGACGTTCGCACTTGCATCGGGGTTCCGTAGGTGCCCGAGAAGTTTCGCCAGCTTCGCCCTTCCGCGAGCACATCTGCTCTTCACGGTACCTTCGGCGATGCCCAAGATCCGCGCGGACTCGGCCACCGAGTAGCCCTCCACGTCCACCAGGATGATCGGCGCGCGCTGCTCTTCCGGCAGCTCGGCCAGGGCGTCCTGGACGGCCAGCGAGGTGACCCGCTCGTCCATGTGGTCCCTGGGCGCCATCGGTTCGCGGTGCGGCTCCTCGGGCATGGGCACGGTCGGGCGGGCCTGACGGCGCCTCACCCGGTCGAGGCATGCGTTGACCACGATCCGGTGCAACCAGGTGGTCACCTGTGACTCGGCGCGGAAGGAGGCCGCGGCGCGGAAGGCGGAGATGAACGCCTCCTGCAGCGCGTCGGCCGCTTCCTCCGGGTCACGCAAAGTCCGCAGGGCGACGGCCCACATGCGATCCCGATGGCGACGCACGAGTTCGGTGAACGCATGGGGGTCGCCGGCAGCATGGGCCGCTATGAGGTCCCCGTCCGAGCTAGCCGCGGCTGTCACGCGGCTGAGAATAGCGTCAGCTCATCCTTGTGGATGACGGGCGTTCACCCGGCACGGACGAAGGTCAGCTCGGACAGCTCGGAGACGTTGCGATCCCCGCTGCCACCCAGCCCGGTGATCCACAGCAGCACGAACTTGGTCGCGTCACCGGGGTTCAGGGCGATCTCGGTGTCGCCCTTCTGCAAGGTGCCGCTGCCCAGCACCGTGGTCTCGTCCAGGTCGGCGTTGCCGGAGGGCGCGCTGCGCACCTCCACCTTGGTGCCCGCGCTCGGCGAGTCGATGACCACCTTGGCCAGCTTGGCCGCGTCGGACAGGGTGATCATGACGCCGACGCCGGGCTTGCCGCGCGGGAACTGCTGCCGGTAGGTCATGGTCTTCCAGGTCGAGCGCGGGTCGCCGTCGACCACCCGCTTGATCCGGTGCGGGTTGTCCGGCTCGCCCTGCACGTTGTAGACGTTGACGCTGGCCACGTCCACGGTGCCGCCTGCCTGCACCGGCTCGCTGCTGGGCGGTGTGCTCGGCTGCACTGGGTTGCTGGTCTCGGCTGGCGGTGCGGTCGTGGTGGGGGTGAGCGCCACGGTCGGGCCGGAGCGGGTCTCCGGGGTGGCGAACATGCCGATCACGGACAGGCCGATCCAGGCCAGGATGCCGACGGTGGCCACGGTCAGCAGGGTCATGCCGACCGCGAGCTTGCGCCGCCTGCTCTTCTCGTCCCGCTTGTCGTCCTCGTCGACACCGACCGCCGAGTACTCCTCGGTCAGCGCGGCCTCCTGGGCGCGCAGCGCGGCGGCCTCGGCCTCGGCGGCCGCGGTGTGCTCCAGCACCCGCAGGATCGCCGCGCCGGTGCGCAGGCCGCCGATGCTGGTGTCCACCAGGCTGCGCACCGCGACCGTGGACAGCTCGTGCGGCACGGTCGGGTGCAGCGTCTGCGGGGAGACCACGGTGCCGTCCGGGCCGGTGGGGGCCGACGGCAGGGTGTTCGGGCCGCCGTCGAGGGCCCAGCGGCAGGTCAGCATCAGGTACAGCACGGCGCCCAGGCCGCGCACGTCCTCGCGGGCGGTCACCTCGGCCCTGGGGCCGGGGAAGGCCAGCCGGAGCTTGCCGTCCGGGGTGACCCGCAGCCGCTGCGGGTGGTCCACGCCCAGCACCAGTCCGGCGTGGTGCGCGGTCTCGACCGCGGCGGCCAGCGCCTCCAGCAGCCGGGACGCGGTACCGGAGGGCAGCGGGCCCTCGGTGATCAGGTCCAGCAGGTCGGTGCCCTGGGTCCACTCGGCGACGATGATGCCGAGCACGCCGTCGCGCGGGTTGACCCCGTGGCCGGGCCAGAGCACATCGAGCGTCCGGGAGACGCCGGGGTGGGTGAAGCCGGCGCCGTGCGTCGAGCGTTCCAGGGTGCGGCGGGCGCGGGCGGCGGTGTGCTCGTCGGAGGCGTCACCGATCAGCACGGTGAGAGCAACATCACGTCCCAGCGCGTTGTCCCTCGCCCGCCAGAACTGGGCCGGAGCCCGGACGTCCTGGCCGGCCAGTGACAACAGGCGGTAGCGGCCGTCACCGAGAGTCGCACCCGGAACGAAGGCGGCAGCTCCTACCGCGCCGCCGGCTGGATTCCCGTGCGGCGCCGTGTAATCCGGCGTCCCACTCACCGAGCTTTCTCCCGTTCCGCACGTCGTCTGCGGTCGTAACCCCCGACCGCGTGCTGGTGCTCCCGGTCGAGGGTACGGGACGCCGGGCGTCAGCGGCGGCGCAAAAGTCGGGTGATCCGTGACATTGCCGGATTCAGTTCCGTCACCTTGAGTAGCATCATCGACCCGAATGCCACGGCGAGTCCGAGCAGGCCGCCGACCACCACGACGATCCAGGCGACCACCCGCGGCGAGGTGCCGAGCGGGGCGAACTCCAGGGTCGCGGTGTGCACCAGCACCACGCTCAGCGCGCCGAGCAGCGAGCCGATGAGGGTCAGGCCGAAGGTGCGGCCCAGCCGCCCGGTCTCCAGCCTGCCGAGCCGGACCCGCAGCCAGATGTTCCCGGCCACCGCGCCGACCAGGAAGGACATCGAGTTCACGAAGGCAAGGCCCAGCACCATGGTGTGCTCGTCCAGCACCTGCACGCACAGCACGGACAGGCCGATCTTCACCGCCACCGTGAGCAACTGGAGCATGGCCGGGGTGCGGGCGTCCTTCATCGCGTAGAAGACCCGCAGCTGCATCATGGTGATCGCGTACGGCACGAGTCCGAAAGCGGACACCGCGAGCGTGGTGCCGATCTGCTGGGCCTTGTCCAGTGTGTTCGCGCCGTAGAAGAACAGCGCCACGCCGAGCTGGCTGCCGAGCACGGTCATGCCGGCGCTCAGCGGCAGCAGCATGGTGGTCAGCAGCCTGCTGCCCAGGGACAGGTCGGCGACCACCCCGCGCACGTCGCTGTCCGCGGCCGCCTTGCTCATCCGCGGCATGATCGCGGTGAGCAGCGAGAAGCCGAGGATGCCGTAGGGCAGCTGGAAGAGCTGCCAGGCGAAGTTGTAGGCGGTCATGCTGCCGGGCACCGCGGCGGTGGCGATCCGGGTGACCACGATCACCCCGGCCAGGCCGAGCACCACGTAGAACACCATCCACAGCGCCAGGCCGCCGAACTCGGTGAGCCTGCTGTCCCAGCCCCAGCGCCACTTGAACCGGATGCCGGCCCGGCGCATCGCGGGCAGCACCACCAGCGCCTGCACCACGATGCCCAGCGTGGTGCCGATGCCCAGCACCAGCAGCTTCGGGTCGCTCATGGCCAGCGGGTTGATGGTCGGGTCGCCCGGCACCAGCAGGTAGACGCCGAGGGTGACCAGCACGACCAGGTTGTTGAACACCGGCGCCCAGGCGGGCAGGCCGAACACGCCGCGGGAGTTGAGGATCGCGGTGAACAACGCGCCGAGGCCGAAGAAGACGATCTCCGGCAGCAGCAGGTAGGCGAAGGCGGTGGCCAGCTCCGGGTGCGCCTTGCCGCTGCTGCCGTCCACGTAGACGGTGGTGAGCAGCGGGGCGGCCAGCATCATGACCACGGTGGCGGCCAGCAGGATCACCGGCGCCATGGTCAGCAGGCGCTGGATGTAGGCCTCGCCGCCGTCGGCGTCCTCCTTCTCCGCGCGCACCAGCAGCGGGACGATGATGCTGGTCAGCACCCCGCCCAGGAGCAGCTCGTACACCTGCAGCGGGATGGTCATGCCGACCTGGTACGAGTCGGTGATCACGCCGGAGCCGACCACCACGACGAGCACGATCCGGGACAGGAAGCCGGTGATCCGGCTGGCCAGGGTGGCGATCGCCATCGACCCGCTGGCCTTGGCCAGTGAGGGTTGGGCCTTGGCCGGGACCGGCTTGTCCATCTGCCTCGTCTCGCTCACGCGGCGCCGTCCTGTTTGCCGGAGCGCAGGCGGCGGATCAGCCTGCGGGCCACCAGCAGCACCAGGGCCGCGCCCGCGGTGACCGTGATGCCCAGGGTGATGGTGCCGTACGCGGTGGAGATCAGGGTGATCCGGTTGGCCTCGCCGCCGCGGCCCAGCGGGGTGCCGTTGATGGTCTGCAGCAGCGCGTCCACCGAGAACTGGCCACCTCGGGTGATCTCGGTGGGCACCCGGATCGGCAGGTTGCTGTTCGCGCCGATGGTCAGGTCGTTGACATCGCTGGTGCGCAGGCCCTGGGTGCTGCTGAAGGTCACCCGCACCTTGATCACCACCGGCAGCTTGTTGCTGATGGTCAGCGGCAGCGGGCTGTCCGAGGAGGCCAGGTAGTACGGGCCGGGCGGCTGCACGATGCGCACCTGGGAGACCAGGTACTCCAGCTGGTCGCCGACCAGCGAGGCGGCCGCGCCGCCCGCGGAGTTGTTGCCGCGCCAGGCGCCGGAGGCGGCCCGGACCATGCCCAGGTCCAGCGGTTCGACCAGCGAGGCGGGCGAGGTGCCCTTGACGCCGTCGCTGCTCATCGCCGACAGCAGGTCCCTGGACCGGTCGCGCATGGCGCGCAGGTCGCCGGTGATGCTGGGCGAGATCTCGGCGCCGGTGGCGTCCACCGGATAGGTCAGGCCGACGGTGCGGCCGCCGTTGGCGACCTGCTCGTTCAGCCCGCGCGGGGTGACCAGCCTGCCGCCGAGCAGGTGCTGCATGGACTGCAGGAACGCGGTCAGCTCGCCGACCGGGGCCTTCCACCGGCGCGGCGGGGCCACCACCAGCGAGCCGCCGGTCTTGCCCAGCGCGGTGGCCCGGTAGAGCAGCGCGCCCATGCCGTTCTGCAGGTCCAGCGGGCCGTAGCTGGCCGCGCCGGACAGTGGCGCGGTGCCGCCGATGGCGTTGCGCACCACCGGGTCGATCGGCACCACGGAGGAGCCGGCGGCCGAGGAGTCGGCCGCGGCGGCCAGCTTGACCGGCGAGGTCACCGTGCGGCCGTCCTGCACCCCGCGTGGCTCCAGCAGCAGGGTGCGGCGGCCGAGGTCGGCCAGGGTGCGCTCGTCGATCACGCCGCCCAGCGGCCACACCATGTCGCCGACGGTCTGGATCTGCAGCAGCTCGGCGACCGCCTTGCTCCGGTCCACCGCCAGCTTCTCCAGGTCGGTGAGCCCGGCCTTGGACAGCGCGACCAGGTCGGCGTCGGCGAAGGGCAGCGCGAGCACGCAGCGGCCCCTGGCGATGCCCTTGAGCCGCTCCAGCCACTTCTGCGCCGCGGTCGAGCCGGAGCCCTCCACGGTGCTGTTGCCGCTGCGGATGCGGTAGACGCCGTTGCTCGTGTCGGCCATCGCGGTGACCGTCTGCACCAGGTCCGGGTCGATCACCAGGCACAGCGAGCCGGCCAGCGCCGAGCCCGAAGGCGCGGTCTGCTCCACCGCGGAGACCAGCTCGGAGAGCCGGCCGCCGGTGGTCAGCGAGCGGGCCAGGTCGTCGTTGGTCAGCACGGTGCCGCCGCTGCTGGGCACCCGCACCGGCTGGTCGACGATCGGCCACAGCACGGTGGTGGCGGCCGCGTTCGGCGGGCTGGGCAGCACCGCGCCGCCGGGCACGCCGGTGACTGGCAGCAGGAAGCCGCGGGAGGCGATCCTGGCCTGCTTGCCGAAGTCCGGGGTGCCGTTGACGTTGAACAGCACCGGGTACACCCCGGGGCCGGTGATCTGCAGGACGTTCAGCGGCACCTCGACCCGCACCTGGGCGCTCTGCCCCGGTTCCAGGTCGGTGCCGATCCTGGTGAACTTGGAGTCCGCCCGGTCGGTCGCCGCCTCCCCCGCGACTGCTTCGTTGACCTTGTCCTCGCTGGTCAGCGGGCTGCCGGCCTGTAGCCGGACCATGACGTCGCTGAGCTTGCGGTCGCCGGTGTTGGTCAGCTTGCCCGCGGCCACCAGCTTGTTGTCACCGTCGCCGGTGACCACTCTCGGTTGCAGGGTGTCCAGCTCCAGCGTCGCGGGCTGGGCCGTCGCCGGGCCGCTGGTGACGGGCTGGGCCCGCACGTCGTAGGTCTCCGCGCGCACCGGGACGGGCACGGTCAGCACGGTGCACGCGGCCACAGCCGCGACCGTGAACAGCCTTTTCACGCCGGCTCCGAAGTCTCACTGGGCGCGCGCACGTGGTCGACCGCCTTGCGCACCAGGCGGCGCTCGTCCACGTAGGCCAGCAGCCCATCCAGTTCACCCAGCGGCACCCACGCCACCTCGGTGACCTCCACGTCCTCGTCGGAAAGCTCTCCGCCCACCGCCTCCAGCAGGAAGTGGTGCACGGTCTTGTGTACTCGCCGGTCCTCGGCGACGAACCAGTAGTCGATCGCCCCGAGCAGGCCCAGCACCCGGCCACGGATGCCGGTCTCCTCGGCGACCTCGCGGACGGCCGCCTCTTCGGCGGTCTCACCCTGCTCGATGTGGCCCTTGGGCAGCGACCACAGCAGCCGTCCTTTTCGATCAAGTCTGCCAATGAGCGCAGCGTGTTCGCGCGCGGCATCCACAACCAGCCCACCGGCAGACACCTCGTCCACCGTACGCAGCCGTTTTCCCCGCTGGCGCCTGGTCCGTCTACCCGGTTTGGCGCCACCGGCGCTGCCGGAGGACGACGGGGGCATGGCGCCGATGGTAGTGCGACGTAGGCTGGCTCCTCGTGTCCAGCACCTCTGTACCGGCCCAGCCGAACCAGGTCGACCCCGCCCGCGGCGCGCAGCAGAATGCGGTCGTGGAGTTGCTGCGGATCGCACCGGTCGCCGACGAGCTCGCCCAGCGGTTCGCCACGGCGGGTCACCGGTTGTACCTGGTCGGCGGCAGCGTCCGGGACGCGCTGCTGGGACGGCCGCTGACCGACCTCGACTTCACCACCGACGCGCGGCCGGAACAGGTGCGCGCGCTGCTGACCGGCTGGGCCGACGCGATCTGGGACACCGGCATCGCCTTCGGCACCCTCGGCGCGGTCAAGCGTGGGGCCACCGTGGAGATCACCACCTTCCGCGCGGACAGCTACGACCGGGTCGGGCGCAACCCCGAGGTGGTCTTCGGCGAGTCCATCGAGGCCGACCTGGTGCGCAGGGACTTCACCGTGAACGCGATGGCGGTGCGGCTGCCGGAGAAGGTCTTCGTGGACCCGCACGACGGCTCGGCCGCGCTGCTCGCGCGGGTGCTGGACACCCCGGCCACGCCGGAGGAGTCCTTCGCCGACGATCCGCTGCGGATGCTGCGGGCCTGCCGGTTCGTCGCCCAGCTGGGCTTCGACGTGGCGCCGAGGGTGCTGACCGCGATGACCGAGATGGCCGGGCAGATCCAGCGGATCACCGCCGAGCGGGTGCAGGCCGAGCTGTCCAAGCTGCTCTGCGGCGCGCAGCCGAGGCGGGGGCTGGAGCTGCTGGTGAACACCGGGCTGGCCGAGCACGTGCTGCCGGAGGTGCCCGCCATGCGGCTGGCCATCGACGAGCACCACCAGCACAAGGACGTCTACCAGCACTCGCTGGTGGTGCTGGACCAGGCGATCGCACTGGAGGAGCCGGGCAGCGAGCCAGACCTGGTGCTGCGGCTGGCCGCGCTGCTGCACGACATCGGCAAGCCGGACACCCGGCGGTTCGAGCCCGGCGGCGGGGTGAGCTTCCACCACCACGAGGTGGTCGGCGCGAAGATGGCCCGCAAGCGGCTGCGCGCGCTGAAATATGCCAAGGACATCACCGAGGACGTGGCCACGCTGGTCTACCTGCACCTGCGCTTCCACGGCTACGGCAAGGGCGAGTGGACCGACTCCGCGGTGCGCCGCTACGTCACCGACGCGGGCCCGCTGCTGTCCCGGCTGCACAAGCTGGTGCGCGCGGACTGCACCACCCGCAACAAGCGCAAGGCGGCCGCGCTGCAGCGCACCTACGACGACCTGGAAACGCGGATCGAGCGGATCGCGGCCGAGGAGGACCTGCGCCGGGTGCGGCCGGACCTGGACGGCAACGCGATCATGCAGCTGCTCGGCCTGCCGCCGGGCCCGCTGGTGGGCAAGGCGTGGACGTTCCTGAAGGAGCTGCGGCTGGACCGGGGTCCGCTCGCGCCCGAAGAGGCAGAGGCGGAGCTGCTCGCTTGGGCAAGGGAGCAGGGCATCCAGCCACCTGATCGGGGCTAGTTTCTGCCGGTTCGGTTGCCTTTTCGCTACGTTCGGTAGCGAAAGGGGGCACGATGAACATCCTCGGCAGAACGCTGTTCGGGCTGGTCACGGTGGGTCTGGTGGGGTCGGCGTGCAGTGCGCCGCCGCCTCGGGAGACGGTCACGGTGACCCAGACCCAGCCATCGGCAAATCCGTCGCCAACCTCGGAGACCCGGGGTAAGACGGTGAAGGTGCCGAACGTGGTCGGCATGGTGCACCAGCAGGCGCAGGACACCATGCAGGCCGCCGGCCTGCGGAATCTCGCGGAAGAAGACGCCACGGGCAAGGGGCGGCTGCTGCTCAACGACCGGAACTGGAAGGTCGTGAGTCAGGAACCTGCCGCGGGCGCCGTGGTCGAGCTGGACCGGAGGATCCTGTTGAAGTCCAAGAAGGACGGCGACAGATAACGCGATCAGCGGTTAGCGGGACGACAGCGGGATCGGTCACCATGTGTGGTGGAGGGAACTCGTTACTCAGGGGCATGGGGGTGCACCGTGTACAGGGTGTTGGTGAGTGCGGACGACCTGATAGTGGGGTTCGGGTTGCGGAGCATGGTGTCCGCGGGGGCGGACCTGGCTCTGGTCGATGAGGGGGATCGGGCCGACGTGGTGCTGGCCGACCTGCCGGACCTGTCCGAGTGGCGGCTGACCAAACTGGCCAGGCTGACCACCAGGACGCCGGTGGTGGCGCTGCTCGGGGTGGACCGGGCGCACCAGGCGATCGGCCTGCTGCGCCAGGGCTTCCAGGGCGTGCTCTTCCACGAGACCTACACCCCGGAGAGCCTGGCCTCGGCAGCCCGTGCCGCGGCCGAGGGCAACCGGGTGCTCGACCCGCTGCTGGCCGTGCCGTCGGTGCCCGGCCCGCGTCAGGCCGAGCCGGTGCGACCGCTGCGGCTGGCCTGCGCCTGACCTCGGCGCTCGACCAGCAGGTAGCAGACCGTGCCGATCAGGTAGACCAGGACGACGCCGAGCATCACGCCGGTGGAGTGGCCGTCGGCGGGCACCAGCAAGGCCACGGTGCCCGCCGAGACCACCATGCTGACGTTGAACAACGTGTCGTAGAGGGCGAAGACCCGGCCCCGGGTCTCATCGCCGACATCGCGCTGCGCGGCCGCGTCCACGCACAGCTTCACCACCTGGCCGGCGCCGATGATCATGAACGAGGACAGCAGCAGCGCGGGCAGCGACAGGGTCAGGGTGAGCACCAGCTGGGTCAGCGCGGCCAGCGCCAGCGAGCCGGTGATGGTGGCCCTGCGGCCGATCTTGGCCACCAGCGGCGGGGTGATGAAGGCCGCGGCCAGGATGCTCGCGCCGCCTGCCACCGCGACCACGCCGACCCCGCCCATGCCGGAGGGCAGCCAGCCCACGTCGTGGAAGGAGTTGCGCAGCAGCAGCACGCCGAGCAGCACCAGCGCGCCGTAGGCCAGCCGGTGCGTGACCAGCGCGACGAACCCGGCGGCCACGCTGGGCGTGCCCGCCGCCGACCTGGCGCCGTCCATCAGCCCGTGCGCCACCGCGACCAGCGCCTTGGCCGGTTCGTTGACCTCGTCCGGGCCGAGCTGGCCGCGCCGGAAGCCGAGCATGGCCAGCGCCGCCGCGATCGAGCCGGCCACCGCGATCGCGGTGACCGTGCCGGAACCGGCGTCGCCCGCGCCGAGCAGGGCGCGCAGGCCGATCGCGCAGCCCGCGCCGACCACCGCCATGCCCGCGCCGAGGGTGGCGGCCACCGCGTTCGCCTCGACCAGGTCCTCCCTGGGCACCAGGTGTGGCAGCGAGGCGGACAGCCCGGCCAGCACGAACCGGCTCACGCCGAGGGTGAGCAGCGCGGCCACGTACAGCGCCGGCCCGGTCAGCCCGCCGAAGACGGCCAGCGCGGTGGTCAGCACCAGCACCCCGCGGATCACGTTGGACAGCACCAGCACCTGCCTGCGGTCCCAGCGGTCCAGCAGCGCGCCGGCGAACGGGCCGACCACCGAGTACGGCAGGAAGATCACCGCGAACCCGGCGGCCGCGGCCAGCGGGTCGGCCGCGCGCTCGGGGTTGAACAGCACCGCGCTGCCCAGTCCGGCCTGGAAGACGCCATCGCCCCACTGGGCGGTCGCCTTGACCGCGAGCAGCCGGAAGAACCCGGGATTGGTCAGGAGATGGCGGAGTCCGACCCGAGCTTTGTGCGGGGTCTGGCCACGACCGGCCAGGCTGTCTTCGGCCGTCTGCACACACCCAGCGTACGGGTCCGGGTGCGCACGGCAGCACCCCGGACTACCTGGTCTTGACGGCGCGCGGTGCGGTGCGGCGAACGGCGCGGCGACGAGTGGGATCATGTGCACCGTGTCTTCCGACGCCGAAGTCGAGCCGGGGTCCCTGCTGGTGGCCACGCCAGGGCTGCTCGACCCCAACTTCCGTCGCACAGTGGTCTACATCATCGACCACCGCGACGAGGGCACGCTCGGCGTTGTGCTGAACCGGCCGAGCGAGGTCGCCGTGCACGACGTGTTACCTGGCTGGGCCCCGCACGCCAGCCGCCCGCCCGCGGTGTTCGTGGGCGGTCCGGTGGAGCAGAAGACCGCGTTGTGCCTGGCCAACCTCAAGGTGGGCGAGGACATCGAGACCATGGACGGCGTGATCGGCGTGCGCGGCCCGGTGGCTCTGGTCGACCTGGACTCCGACCCGGACGAGCTGGCGCCGCGGATGCGCGGGCTGCGGGTCTTCGCCGGGTACTCCGGCTGGAGCGAGGGGCAGCTCGACGACGAGATCGAGCGCGGCGACTGGCTGGTGGTGCCCGCGCTGCCGGATGACGTGCTCACCCCGCCGAGGGTGGACCTGTGGGGCCGGGTGCTGCGCCGTCAGGGCATGCCGCTGTCGCTGCTGGCCACGCACCCGGTGGACATCAAGCGGAACTAGCGCCCAGCTTCGCGCAGATCCCGCCGCAGCAGCCGCCGCAGCCCTTGGCGGCCGGCTCGGGGTCGGGCAGGGCGTCGGCCGCGCGGTGCCCCAGCATGCCGCCGGCCGCGGTGATCAGCACCGCGCCCAGGCCGCCGAGGATCAACAGGGTCAGGTAGAGCCCGGTCTCGGTCAGCGGCGCGGTGACCACGCCGGTCAGCACGAGCAGCAGCCCCGAGACCAGGACCGGCAGCCCGGCCACCTTGTTGGCCAGCGCGAAGGCCTCGTCGCTGCGCATCGCGCGGGCGGTGCGCACGCCTGCGTAGGCGTTGCGGGGCAGGGTGCCACGCAGGCCGCGCAGCCCGACCACGGCCAGCGCCACCCCGGCGATGACGAGCAGGAAGGTCACGCTGATCCGTGGCACGATGGCGATGACTGCGAGCTGCTGCACCCCTTGAGGGTAAGCGCCGTGATTCCGCGACTCGCCCGCTACCTTCTCGTCACCGTTGTGAGGTGTGCTGCACCCATGTCTGTACGTCTCCGCGCCGCAGGTGCGCTCACCGGAGTCCTGGTGCTCGCCCTCGCCGCGCCCGCCACGGCCGAACCCGCAGGTCAGCGCGTTCGCCTGGTCTCAGAGCAGATCATCGGGAAGATCACCTTCCAGGGTACGACGGTGGGCGGCCTCTCCGGCCTCGACTACGACCGGCGCACCGGGGAGTGGGTGCTGATCTGCGACGACCGCTCCGACCGGCAGCCGGTCCGCTACTACACCGCGCGCAAGGGCGCGCAGGGCTTCGAGCTGACCGGCACCAAGCCGCTGCTGCGCCCGGACGGCTCGACCTACCCGAAGCTGTCCCTGGACACCCCCGACCCCGAGGAGATCCGGGTCGACCCGCTGACCGGGGACCTGTGGTGGACCAGCGAGGGCGACCGGCTGCCGCCGCTGGTGATCGACCCGGCCATCCGCCGGGCGCACCGGGACGGCTCCTTCGCCGGTGAGCTGCCGCTGCCGGCCAACCTGCGGATGTCCACCGATGAGCGCGGGCCGCGGCGCAACGAGGTGCTGGAGGGGCTGGCCTTCGCCGCGGGCGGCCACCTGGTGGTCTCCACCGTGGAGGGGCCGCTGATCCAGGACGGGCCCTCCCCCACCCCGGCCGCGGGCGCGCTGGGCCGGATCTCGGTGCAGACCAGGTCGGGGCGGCTGCTCGCGCAGTACGCCTACCCGATGGAGAAGGTCTTCGCCGAGCCGGTGCCGGCGGGGGCCTTCGCCAACAACGGCGTGGTGGCGATCCTGCCGGTCACCGAGCAGGACCCGCACCGGTTCCTGGTGATGGAGCGCTCCTTCGTCACCGGGGTGGGCAACAAGGTGCGCATCTACGAGATCAGCACCGCCAGGGCCTCGAACGTCAAGGACGTGGACTCGCTGGCCGGGGCGCAGATCCGCCCGGTGCGCAAGAAGCTGCTCGCCGATCTGGGCACGCTCGGACTGTCCACTGTGGACAACGTGGAGGGGATGACCTGGGGTCCTCGGCTGCCCTCGGGTGAGCGCAGCCTGGTGCTGGTCAGCGACGACAACTTCTCCGCGACGCAGGTCAGCCAGCTGATCACCCTTGCGGTGCGCTAACCTGGTAGGCGTGAGCACGGCCCACCTGCTTCTTAGCCAGCCGCGCTGACCGGTTCCCGGTTCGCGCGGCAACCCCTCATGCCCTCCACGGGCTGAGGGGTTTTTGGTTGTCAGGGGCAGGCAAACGCAGAGGACATGACATGAGCACGGACTCCGACGCCGTTCCGGCGCACCGCTACACCGCGGCCATGGCAGGCGAGATCGAGCGGCGCTGGCAGGACCGCTGGGAGAGCAGCGGCACCTTCCACGCCCCGAACCCGGCCGGATCGCTCGCGGGTGACGGCGAGGTGCCCGCGGACAAGCTGTTCGTGCAGGACATGTTCCCCTACCCGTCAGGGGCCGGGCTGCACGTCGGGCACCCGCTGGGCTTCATCGGCACCGACGTCTTCGCCAGGTACTACCGGATGACCGGGCGCAACGTGCTGCACACGATGGGCTTCGACGCCTTCGGCCTGCCCGCCGAGCAGTACGCGGTGCAGACCGGGCAGCACCCGCGCAAGACCACCGAGGAGAACATCAACACCTACCTGCGGCAGATCCGCAGGCTGGGGCTGGGCCACGACGAGCGGCGGCGGATCTCCACCATCGACCCCGGCTACTACCGGTGGACCCAGTGGATCTTCCTGAAGATCTACAACTCCTTCTACGACACCGCGCTGGGCAAGGCGCGGCCGATCGCCGAGCTGGAAGCCGAGTACGCCGAGGGCACCCGGCCCACCCCGGACGGGCGCGGCTGGGCCGAGCTGACCGTGGCCGAGCGGGCGAAGGTCATCGACTCGCAGCGGCTGGCCTACCTGTCCGAGGCTCCGGTGAACTGGTGTCCCGGCCTGGGCACGGTGCTGGCCAACGAGGAGGTCACCGCGGACGGCCGCAGCGAGCGCGGCAACTTCCCGGTGTTCCGCCGCAGCCTGCGCCAGTGGATGATGCGGATCACCGCCTACGCCGACCGCCTGGTCGACGACCTGGACCGGCTGGACTGGCCGGAGAAGATCAAGTCGATGCAGCGCAACTGGATCGGGCGCTCGCACGGCGCCAGGGTCCGCTTCGCCGTCGGCGAGCAGCAGATCGAGGTCTTCACCACCCGCCCGGACACCCTGTTCGGCGCCACCTACATGGTGCTGGCCCCGGAACACCCGCTGGTGGACGAAATTTCGGCCGCCGCCTGGCCCGCCGACGTGGACCAGCGCTGGACCGCGGGCGCGGCCACCCCCGGCGAGGCGATCGAGGCCTACCGGGTGGCCGCCTCCCGCAAGTCCGAGCTGGACCGGCAGGAGAACAAGGACAAGACCGGCGTGTTCACCGGCGCGTACGCGGTGAACCCGGTCAACGGCAAGCAGATCCCGGTGTTCATCGCCGACTACGTGCTGATGGGTTACGGCACCGGCGCGATCATGGCGGTGCCCGGCCAGGACAGCCGCGACTGGGACTTCGCCACCGCCTTCGGCCTGCCGATCATCCGCACCGTGCAGCCGGGCGAGGGCCACCAGGACGGTCCGTTCCTGGGCGACGGACCGGCGATCAACTCCGAGTTCCTGGACGGCATGGCCGTCGACGAGGCGAAGAAGACGATCATCGAGTGGCTGCAGGAGCGCGGCGCCGGTGAGGGCACCGTGCAGTACAAGCTGCGCGACTGGCTGTTCTCCCGGCAGCGCTACTGGGGCGAGCCGTTCCCGGTGGTCTACGACGAGGACGGCCGGGTGCACGCGCTGCCGGAGTCGATGCTGCCGGTGGAGCTGCCCGAGGTCGATGACTACTCGCCGCGGACCTTCGATCCCAACGACGCCAACACCGAGCCCTCCCCGCCGCTGTCCCGCGCCACCGAGTGGACCACGGTCGAGCTGGACCTGGGCGACGGGCCGAAGAAGTACCGCAGGGACACCAACACCATGCCCAACTGGGCGGGTTCCTGCTGGTACCAGCTGCGGTACGTGGACCCGGACAACAGCGAGCGGTTCGTCGACCCGGCCAACGAGCGCTACTGGCTGGGCCCGCGCACCGAGCAGCACGGCGCCACCGACCCCGGCGGCGTCGACCTGTACATCGGCGGTGTGGAGCACGCGGTGCTGCACCTGCTGTACTCCCGGTTCTGGCAGAAGGTGCTCTTCGACCTGGGCGAGGTCAGCTCGGACGAGCCGTACCGCAAGCTGTTCAACCAGGGCTACATCCAGGCCTACGCCTTCACCGACGCCCGCGGCGCGTACGTGCCCGCGCACGAGGTGGAGGAGGTGGACGGCAAGTTCTTCTGGCAGGGCCAAGAGGTCAGCCGCGAGTACGGCAAGATGGGCAAGAGCCTGAAGAACGTGGTCACCCCGGACGAGATGTGCGACAACTACGGGGCGGACACCTTCCGGCTGTACGAGATGTCCATGGGCCCGCTGGAGGTCTCCCGCCCCTGGGCGACCAAGGACGTGGTCGGCGCGCAGCGCTTCCTGCAGCGCCTGTGGCGCAACCTGGTCGACGAGGTCACCGGCGAGCTGCGGGTCACCGCGGACACCCCGGACGAGACCACGCTGCGGCTGCTGCACAAGACCATCGCCGGCGTCCGCGAGGACTACGCGGCCATGCGCTACAACACCGCCGCGGCCAAGCTGATCGAGCTGAACAACCACCTGACCAAGGAGTTCAGCTCGGCGGCCGGCACCCCGCGCGCGGTGGCCGAACCGCTGGTCCTGATGCTGGCCCCGCTGTGCCCGCACCTGGCCGAGGAACTGTGGTCCCGCCTGGGCCAGGACACCTCCCTGGCACACGGCCCGTTCCCGGTCGCCGAGGAGCGCTACCTGGTCGAGGACAGCATCGAGTACCCGGTGCAGGTCAACGGCAAGCTGCGGTCCAAGGTCGTGGTGCCCGCCTCGGCCGGTCAGGACGAGATCAAGGCCGTGGTGCTGGCCGATGAGAAGGTGGTCGCGCTGCTGGACGGCGGCTCCCCGCGCAAGGTGATCGTGGTGCCGGGCCGTCTGGTCAACCTGGTCGTGTGATCCGCGCTGGTCAGGGAGGCGGCTCCGGCAGGCCGACCTCCCTGGCCAGTTCGGCGATCATCGACTCGAACAGCGTCTCGGCGTTGTTCAGCGCGAACGGGAAGCGGCCGAAGACCTCCAGTGCGACGTGGCCGTAGAGCCGGACCCAGCACTGGAGCATCAGGTAGACCGTGGACAGGCCGAGGCGGTCGGCGGTGAGCTGGATGCCGGTGTCGGCCAAGGACTTCAGCAGGTCGTCGCGGTAGCCGCGGAGGTCTTCCTCCAGTGCGGCCGGGACCTCGCCGGTGCCCGCGGCGAGCTCCTGGTTCTCCGCGAGCAGTTTTCCGGCCACGCCGAGGAAGACCCGGCCGAACATGTCCTCGCCCAGGGTCTTGCGGCCGCCGCGGGAGCTGTTGTTGACCGCGACCTCTGGTGAGGCGAAGACCAGGGTGAACTCCTGCGGGTGATCCAGGGCCCAGCGGCGGAAAGAACGGAAGACGGTGAAGACCTGGCCGAGGAGGTCGCCGTCGCCGACCGCGGCCAGCTTGGGCTGGAGCTCCTCGGCCATGGACAGGCAGACGTCCTCGCAGAGCTGGCGGAGCAGGTCCTCGCGGGAGTCGTAGTAGCGGTAGAGCGCCGGTGCGGTGATGCCCAGGTCGCGGGCGATGGCGCGCAGGGTCACCGCGTCGCGGCCGCTCTCCACCAGTAGGCGACGGGCCGCCGCACGGATCTCACGCTCGGTGTGAGCGCGTAGCCGTTCTCGACGGGTGGCCTCCGTCATACTTCACCCCTTCGGGTTGTAAACACCGTTCACTCTCGCCTATGGTCACCGACGGTAGGTGAACACCGTTTACTGACCTCGCGTTCACCAGCACGGTAGCCGCTGGCTACGCCACCGACCAGTTTCGCCGGAGGGCCGGATCATGTTCCTATCCTGGGGATCGGTGGTGCATCGGCGCCGCTGGGTGGTGCTCGTCGCCGCCGCCTTGCTGACCGTCCTCGGCGGCGCTTGGGGCAGCGGTGTCTTCGACAAGCTCACCCAGGGTGGCTATGAGGACCCGGGCAGCCAGGCGATCACCGCGGTCAAGACCATGGACGCGGCCCTGGGCAGGCAGACCGGCGACGTGGTGGTGATCTACGAGGCGCCCAGCGGCAGCTCGATCGACGACCCGGCGCTCGGGCGGAAGATCACCGACAAGCTGAAGGCGCTGCCCAGCTCCGAGGTCAGCAGGGTGATGTCCTACTGGACGATCCCGGACCCGGCCGCGCGGGCCGCCTTCGCCGACACCGAGCACAAGCGCGGCCTCGCGGTGATCACCATGACCGCGGGCGATGACTCCAACAAGATGCTGCGGTCCTACGAGAAGATCAAGGACCAGCTGGCCGTCGACGGGGTGACCAGCCAGGTCGGCGGGTTCGCGCCGACCGCGGCCGCGATCAACACCAGCTCGCAGAACGACCTGATCACCGCCGAGCTGGTGGCGGTGCCGATCACCCTGCTGCTGCTCGTGCTGATCTTCGGCGGCCTCATCGCGGCCGCGCTGCCGGTGCTGGTGGGCGGCCTGTCCATCCTCGGCGCGCTGGGTGTGCTCAACGTGCTGACCAGCTTCGTCGAGGTGAACACCTTCGCGGTGAACGTGGCCAGCCTGCTCGGCCTCGGCATGGCCATCGACTACGGCCTGTTCATGGTCGGCCGGTTCCGCGAGGAGCTCGCCACCGGCCTCGAACCCGGCAAGGCGGTGCGCCGCACGGTGGCCACCGCGGGCCGCACGGTCGCCTTCTCCGCCACGCTGCTGATCATCGCGCTGGCCGGGCTGCTGCTGTTCCCGCAGGGCTTCCTGCGCTCGGTCAGCTACGGCGGCATGGCCGCGGTCGCGGTGGCCATGCTGGTCTCGCTGACCCTGCTGCCCGCGCTGCTCGCGGTGCTCGGCCGCCGGGTGGACTCGCTGGCCCTGCCCTGGCGCAAGCGCGCCGCGGCCAAGCCGGTCGAGGAGGAGGGCCGCGGCTGGCGCAAGCTGGGCCTGGCCGTGATGAAGCGCCCGGTGATCTTCGCGGTGCCGATCATCGCGGTGCTGGTGCTGCTCGGCACGCCGTTCCTGGGCGCCAGCTTCGGCGAGGTCACCGAGAAGGTGCTGCCGGCAGGCAACCCGGCGCGGGTCACCGCGGAGACGCTCAACCGGGACTTCCCGGCGCTGAGCAAGGACGCCGCGCAGATCGTGTTGCAGGGCAAGGACGGCAAGGCTCCCGACCAGGCCGCGGCGCAGCAGTTCGCCGGTGAGCTCGGCAAGGTCCCCGGCGTCACCAACGTGCAGCCCGCGGGCGCGGGCAAGGACGTCATCGCCTTCACCGCCAAGCTGCCCGGCGACGTGCTCAGCGACCAGGCCAAGAACGCGGTCAAGGAGATCCGGAACCTGACCCCGCCCGGGGACACCAAGGTCCTGGTCGGCGGGATCAGCGCCAGGGTGCTGGACAGCCTGAACGCGATCACCGCCGGACTGCCCTGGATGATCCTGGTCATCGTGGGCGCCACCCTGGTGCTGATGTTCCTGGCCTTCGGCTCGGTGCTGCTGCCGATCAAGGCCGTGGTGATGAGCGCGCTCAGCCTCTCCGCCACCTTCGGCGTGCTGACCTGGGTGTTCCAGGACGGCCACGGCGCGGACCTGCTCAACGTCTCGCCAGGTCCGCTGGAGGCGGGCATCGTGGTGCTGATGGCGGCCGTGGTCTTCGGCCTGTCCACCGACTACGAGGTCTTCCTGATGTCCCGCATGGTCGAGGCCAAGAGCAAGGGCGCCAGCAACGAGGAGGCGGTGGCCACCGGCCTGGCCCGCACCGGCCGGGTGATCAGCTCGGCCGCGCTGCTGCTGATCGTGGTGACCGGCGCCTTCGCCTTCGCCGAGGTGACCATGATGCGTTTCGTCGGCGTCGGCATGATCCTGGCCCTGGCCCTGGACGCCACCGTGGTGCGCATGCTGCTGGTGCCCGCGGTGCTCAAGCTGATGGGCAACGCGGCCTGGTGGGCGCCCGGACCGCTGCGCAGGCTGCAGCAGCGAGTCGGCATCCACGAGGGCGAGGACGCCGAGGACAAGCCCAGGACCCGCGAGCCGCAGCCGGTCGGCTGAGCTCGGGCGGGACCCCGGCCACGATTCACGTGAAACCGTGGCCGGGGTCCCCCTTCGGGTGAGCCTCGCGGTGGAACGGTTTTTCCGGGGTCGGCGGCCCCTAGGATTCCGGCGCTCCGCCCGCGCCGACTGTTCTGGAGATCGACTGTGAAACCCCGCCGGGTCCGCCTGGTCGCCGCCATCATCGTGTTCGCGCTGCTGCTGGTGCCGGTGATCGGCGTGCTGATGAGCTGCGCCCGTCCCGAGGACGGCAGGCCGCGCTCGCTCAGCGGCGCCGAGGCCGAACGGCTGGCCCTGGTGCGCTTCATCAACTACGAGTCGCGGACCGCCGCGGTGCGGGCCGCGGTGCCCAGCACCAGCGGGATCGTGGTGCTGGACGGGCGGATCGACTTCGTCTCGCACCTGGGCTACGCCGCGATGCGCACCGAGGGCCGCAACGACTCCGCCTCCGCCGGGCTGCTCCAGTGGAGTCCCGAGGTGCTGGCCTTCCGCGCGGGCGCCGGTCAGCTCGCGGTGGACCCGGTGCCCGGCAACGGCTGGCAGGTGCGGCCGATGCAGCGGGCCGGCAACGAGCTGGACACCGCGCTGACCCTGCTGGTCGACCTGGCCGCGGACCGGCCGGACAACGCCGAGCTGCTCCGGCAGAGCAGCGCCCGCTGGCTGCGCGCGGACCGGGTGGGCGAGGTCGCGGTGGACGTGTTCGAGGGACCGCTGGAGCCGGGCAAGGACGCCAACGGACGGCTGCGGTACTGGGTCGGCGGGGATGGCCGGCTGCATCGGCTGGAGGCCAGGACCGGGGCAGGCGAGACGCCCGCGATGATCGACCTGAAGCCGGGTGCGGCGCCGATCACACCCATTGCCGCGATTCGGGCTTGAACCTGACGCGACGTCAGCTCCTACCGTCATCGACGTGAACGGAGAGACCAAGCGGTGGAGCGTCGGGGAACTGGCGCGGGCCACCGGACTGACCGTCCGCACGCTGCACCACTACGACCAGATCGGGCTGGTGCGGCCGAGCGAACGGACCTCGGCTGGCCACCGCAGGTACACCGCCGCTGACCTGCAGCGGTTGTACCGGGTGCGGGCGCTGCGCTCCTTCGGGCTGTCGCTGGAGGACGTGGGTGTCGCGCTGAGCGAGGCCGACCCCGATCCGGGGGTGCTGCGCGAGGTGCTGCACACCCAGCTCACCCAGCTCGACAACCAGGTGCGCGAGGCCCAGCGGCTGCGGGCCCAGGTGCGCTCACTGCTGGAGAAGCTGGACGGCTCGGTCACTCCGGACGCCACCGAGTTCCTGCAAGCGCTGGAGACGATGACGATGATCGAGAGCTATTACACCCAGGAGCAGCTCGACCAGCTGGCCCGCCGCCGGGAGGAGTTCGGCGAGGAGGCCATCAAGGAGGTCGAGAACGAGTGGCCGCGGCTGTTCGCCGAGGTCGACGCCCTGATGGCGGAGGGCGCGGAGCCGACCGACGAGCGCGCGGTGCGCGTGGTCGAGCGGATGGACGAGCTGATCTTCGCCTTCCACGGCGGCGACGAGGGCATCAAGGCCGCGGTGGAGAAGATGTGGGCGGAGCAGCGCGAGCAGATGCGCGAGCAGCAGTGCGGTCCCTCTGCCGAGGTGAACGCGTTCCTGGCCGCGGTGCGCGCCGCCAAGGGCTGAGTTGTGCACCGGTCCCCGGCAAGCTGTGGACAACTGGGGATCTGTTGTGGAGAAACCTGGCGACAGATTGCTCCTCGTGGGTGAAAATTGCGCCTCTGAGCTGCGGATATGAGTTATCCACAGCTCTGTTGCGGCCAGTTTGTAACGCGGTCTGAGTAGTCCTGCGGATTCACCAGGACGGGTTCAGGCCCCACCCTGTCGCACATGACCGCTCAACCGGTGTTGCGCGTGGCGCAGGAGCTTCGCGAGATGGGTCTGCGACTGCAGGCGCTGGAGACGGAGCTGCGCTCCGCGGTGGAGACGAGCACGGGACAGGCGCCGCCCGTGCCCACGCCACCGGCCACACCGGTCCCGACCAGGCAGTTCGAGCTGCCGGACCCGGCCACGACAGGTCCGCAGCCGGGCTTCGCACGGGCTGGATCGCCCCCGGGCTTCGCGCCGGCTGGACCGCCGTCGGGGCTCGCGCCCGCCGAACCGCCGCCGGGCTTCGCGCCCGCCGGGTCGCCGCCAGGGCTCGCGTCCGCCGCGCTGCCGCCCGGGTTCGTGACCGCCGGGCCGCCGCCGGGCTTCGCCCCGCCGCTGGGCCACCCGCCGCAGTGGCAGCCGCCGCCTCCCCCGCCGCCGGTGGACCCGGCCGCGCGGCAGCGCCGCAACAGCCGGATCGTCACCTGGGTCGGCGGCGGGGTCACCCTGCTCGGCCTGGTGTTGTTCCTGGTGCTGGCCGCGCAGCGGGGCTACTTCGGGCCGCTGCCCAGGGTGGCCGGCGGCGCGGTGCTGGGTCTGGGGCTGGTCGGGCTCGCGCTGCGTGCCTATCGCAGGCCCGGCGGGCGCACCACCGGGTACGCGCTGGCGGCCACCGGGTTCGCCGCGCTCTACCTGGACATCGTGGCGGCCACCTCGCTGCACGAGTTCCTGCCCGTGCACCTCGGCCTGCTCGCCGGGGTGGCGGTGACCGCGGCCGGACTGTGGCTGGCGGTGCGCTGGGACGCCCAGCCGCTGGCCGTCGGGGTGGTGCTGGGCGCCGCGGTCAGCGCGCCGATGCTGACCATGGCCTTCACCCCGCTGCTGGTCGGCTTCCTGATGGTGCTCGCGCTGGCCGCCGCGCCGGTGCGGCTGATCAAGGACTGGTCCGGGCTGGTCGCCGCGGCGACGCTGCCCGCATTGCTCGGCGCGGTGCTGGCCGGGCTGCGCGCGATCCTCACCTCGGCCGAGCAGCACGCCACCATCGCGGTCAGCTTCGGCGCCGCGGTGCTGGCCATGCTGCTGGCCGCCGCGGCCGCCCGGCTGCGGCCCTCGGACCCGGTGCCGCTGGTCGTGCTGGCCTCGGCCGCGGTGCCGCCGCTGCTGTCCGCGGGCATCCTGGACCAGGCCGGGGCCGGCCGGGCCGCGCTTGCCCTGGCCGCGGTGGCCTTCGCCTTCGCCGCCGCCGGCAAGTGGCTGACCAGCAGGTTCGCCATCACGGCCGCCGCGGTCGGGCTGGTCGGCATATTCCAAGCGATCATGACCTACGCCGAGGGCGGCTCCAGGGGCCTGACCCTGCTCGGCGCGGCGCTGGTGCTGGCCGGGCTGGCCTGGTGGCTGCGCAGCAGGCTGCCGCTGTTCGGCGCGCTGGGCTACGGGATCGCCGGGCTGTTCGCCGCGCTGATCACCACCGTGCCGGTGCGCCTGCTCTTCCGCGAACCCACCGCGCTGGTCGAGGTGAGCGTCCCGGTGACCGGGCTGCTGCTGGCCGCGGTGGCGGTCGCGCTGCCGGTGGCCGCCTTCCGGACCGGGCTGCTGCGCGGCCCGGCGGACAGCGCGGAGCGGGTGCTGTGGCTGATCGCCGCGGCGGTCGCGCTCTACGGCACCGCGCTCACCATTCTCGGCTCGGCGCTGCTCGCGCTGCCGGACCGGGACGGCTTCCGCACCGGGCACGTGCTGGTCACGCTTAGCTGGACCGCGGCCGCGCTGGTGCTGCTGCTGCGCGGCATCCGCTCGGCGCACCTGCGGGTCACCGGGATGGTGCTGCTGGGCATCGCGCTGGCCAAGCTGTTCCTGTTCGACCTGGCCACGCTGGACGGCCTGGCCAGGGTGGCCGCGGTGCTCGGCGCCGGACTGGTGCTGCTGGTGGTCGGCACCCGGTACGCGCGGCTGGTGGCCGCGGTGAAGGAGGAGGCGAGCTAGAAGGGCACGCCGCAGCGGAGCAGGATGTTGGCGTACGGGCTGGCCTCGCCGGTCCGCACGACCAGCTTCACCCCGGCCACCCGGCGCTTGAACTCCTCGTGGTCCACCCGCTCCAGCTTGGTCAGCCGCTCGGTCACGGCCACCGCGCAGTCCGGGTTGGCGGCATCCAGCTCGGTGGCCACCACCGCGCCCTCCACCACCAGCTCGTTCAGCAGCCCGTCCAGCACGTCCAGGAAACCGGGCACGCCGAAGGAGAAGGCCAGGTCGACCAGCTGCGGGCCGTCCGGGATGGGCAGGCCGCAGTCGGCCACCACCAGCTCGTCGGTGTGGCCGAGCCGGGCCAGTGCGGCGCTCAGCTCGGCGTGCAGGATGCCTGCCCGCTTCACGCGCGCACCTCGCTCCTGGTCGGGTAGGAGGGCTGCGCGCCGGGGCGGGTCACCGAGATGGCCGCCGCGCGGACCGCGAAACCGGTCGCGGCCAGCAGCTCGTCGCCGGCGGAGAGCCGGGCGGCCAGCGCGCCGGCGAAGGCGTCGCCGGCGCCGGTGGTGTCCACCGCGCTGACCCTGGGCGCGGCCACCGTGCTCACGCAGTCCCGGGTGGCCACCACCGCGCCGCGGCCGCCGAGGGTCACCACCACCGAGCGCGGGCCGAGCGCGAGCAGCGCCTCGGCCAGGGCCGGGCCGTCCGCGCTGGTGGTCTCCGCGCCGAGCAGCCAGCCGGCCTCGTGCTCGTTGACGATCAAGGGGTCCAGCGCGGCCAGCGCGTCCGCGGTCAGCGGGCCGGGCGGGGACAGGTTCAGCACCGTGCGCACGCCGGCCGAGCGGGCCAGCTCGATGGCGCGCAGGGCGGCGGGCATCGGCACCTCCAGCGAGACCAGCACCACGGTGGAGATCGCGATCACCGAGGCGGCGCGGTCGATGTCCGCGGTGGTCAGCGTGCCGTTGGCGCCGGGTGAGACCACGATCGAGTTCTCCCCGTCCGGGGTGACCGTGATGTGCGCGATGCCGGTGGGCCGGTCGGGCGTGCGCACGTGTTCGGTGCGCACCCCGGCCGACCGCATCGACTCCAGCAGCAGCTGGCCGTGTTCGTCATCGCCGACCGCGCCCAGGAAGGCCACCCCGGCGCCCAGCCTGGCGGCCGCGACCGCCTGGTTGGCGCCCTTGCCGCCTGGCGAGACCCGCAGGTCCGAGCCCAGCACCGTCTCACCGGCTGCTGGGCGGCGCGCCACCGTGGTCACCAGGTCCGCGTTCGCGGAGCCGACCACCACGATGTCCGTCAACGCGGTCAGCGATGTGATCACTTCTTGAACTCGGCCAGGTTGTCCTTGGTGATGACCTTGACCGGGACGGAGATCTTGGCCTCGGTCTTCTCGCCCTTGGCCGCCTTCACCGCCTGCTCGATCGCGAGCTTGCCCAGCTCGGCCGGCTGCTGCGCGACGCTGGCCGCCAGCTTGCCCGCCTCGATCGCGGTCAGCGCGTCCGCGGTGCCGTCGAAGCCGACCACCTGGACGTCCTTGCCCGCCTTGTCACCGAGGGCCTGCACCGCGCCGAGGGCCATCTCGTCGTTCTCCGCGAAGATGCCCTTGGTGCCGGCCTGCGCCTGCAGCAGGTCGGTGGTCACCGACATGCCCTTGGCCTTCTCGAACTCCGCGGTCTGGGTCGCGGCGACCTTGATCCCGGCGGCGTCCTTGATGTTGGTGGTGAAGCCCTGGCCGCGGTCCCTGCTGGCCGAGGTGCCCAGCACGCCCTGCAGGTGCAGCACGTCGCCGGAGCCGACCAGCTTGGCCAGGGTGTCCGCGGCGAGCTGACCGCCCTGCACGTTGTCCGAGGCGATCGACGACGCGACCGTGGCGTTGTTGATCACGCGGTCCACCGCGATGACCGGGATCTTGGCGTTCTCCGCGGCCTTGGCGGCCGGGGTCGCCTGGTCGGAGTCGACCGGGTTGATGATGATCGCCTTGACGCCCTGGCTGACGAAGTTCTGCACCTGCGTGAGCTGGGTGGCAGCGTCGTTCTGCGCGTCCTGGACGACCAGCTTCACCTTGGCGGAGTCGGCGGCCTTCTGGGCCGCGTCCCGCAGGGTGGTGAAGAAGGTGTTGGACAGCGTCGACAGGGTCATGCCGATCACGACCTCACCGGAGCCGGAGTTGCCGGTTCCGGCGCCGCCGCCGCATGCCGCGGTGAACGCCAGCGTCGAGGCCGCCAGCGTGGCGAACACGGCGCGGTTGAGCATCTTCATTCGGGGTTACCTTTCCTTGCCTACCGGGTGGGGGCCGGTGGAACCAAAGGGTGTTGCTGCTGCTCAGTTGGTCAGGAACTCGCGCACGTTGGCCTTGGTGACCACGCGGGTGGGGATCTCCACGAGGTTGCGGACGGTCTGACCCTTGAGGTAGCGAATGGCCTGCTCAACCGCCTGACGGCCCAGTTCCTTGGGCTGCTGGGCCACAGTGGCGGCCAGCTTGCCGCTCTCCACCGCGGCCAGCGCCTCGGGCGTGCCGTCGAAGCCGACGATCTGGAAGGTCTTGCCCGCCTTGTCGCCGAGGGCCTGCACGGCGCCCAGCGCCATGTCGTCGTTCTCCGCGAACAGGCCCTTCACCCCGGGCTTGGCGGTGAGCATGTCCGTGGTGACCGACATGCCCTTGGCCCGGTCGAACTCGGCGCTCTTGGACAGTGCGATGCGCACGCTGGAGCGCAGCGCCAGGCCCTGCTGGAAGCCTTCGCCGCGGTCCCGGCTGGCCGAGGTGCCGAGCAGGCCCTGCAGGTGCAGCACCTCGCCGGGGCCGGTGGCCTTGGCCAGCGCCGCGGCCGCGTCCACCCCGCCCTGCACGTTGTCGGAGGACACCTCGGAGATCACCCGGCCGCCGGTGACCGCGCGGTCCACCGCGACCAGCGGGATGCGCGCGTTCTCCGCCGCCTTCGCCGACTCGCCGGACTGCTGGGTGTCCACCGGGTTGAGCAGGATCGCCTTCACCTTCTGCGTGACCAGGCTCTGCACCTGCTCCAGCTGGGTGGCCGCGTCGTTGTTGGCGTCCATGTAGACGATCTTGACGCCGAACTCCTTCTCCGCCTGCTGGACACCCTCCCTGAGCTGGATGAAGAAGGGGTTGGTCAGGGTCGAGGACGCGAAGCCGATCGTGATGTCCCCGCCGGGCGCGGGGGTGTTGGCGTCACTGCTCGGGTCACAGGCGGCGACGAACACGAGTGCGGCGGCGGTCGCGGCGGCGAGCAAGGCCCGCCTGGAGTGCCTCATTGCGGAGAGTCCCTTTCTGCTGGTCCCTGACGGTCAGCGACTGCGGCGGCGAAGCGTGTCAACCAGGACGGCCACGGCGATCACCACGCCGATCACGACCTGTTGCCAGAAAGGAGAAACCTGGACCAGATTGAGTCCGTTGCGCAATACCGCGAGGACCAACGCCCCGACGAAAGCACCGCTGGCTTTGCCCACACCGCCCGAAAGGGACGCCCCGCCGATCACCACGGCGGCGATCGCGTCCAGCTCGTAACCCACTGCCGCCTGCGGACCGGCCGAGCCGAGCCGCCCGGCCAGCAGGATGCCCGCGATACCCGCGAACAGCCCGGACAGCGCGTAAATGATCAACTTGTTCTTGCGCACGTCGATGCCGGAGAGCATCGCCGCCTCCTCGTTGCCGCCGATGGCGTACATCGTGCGGCCCGGGTAGGTCCGGTTGAGGATGAAGCTTGTGAGAGCCAGCACACCCAGCATCACCAGCAGCGGCACCGGGAGGAAGGCGCCGATGGTGGAGCCGAGGAAGGTGACCTCGTCCGGGGTGGCCTTCGGCGCGCCCTGGGAGACCACCAGGGTCAGGCCGCGGGCCACGCTGAGCATGGCCAGGGTGGCGATGAAGGCGGGCAGCCTGCCGTAGCTGACCAGCACGCCGTTGACCAGGCCGGCCAGCGCGCCGACGCCGAGGCCGGCGATCAGCGCCAGCCAGCCGGGCAGGCCGGTCTCGGCCGCGGTGTAGGCGGCCACGATGCCGGAGAGCGCGGCCACGCTGCCCACCGACAGGTCGACCCCGGCGGAGACGATGACGAAGGTCTGGCCGAAGGCGAGCACCGCGACCACCGCGGCCTGCACACCGACGTTGAGCAGGTTCTGCGTGGTCAGGAAGGTCGGCGTGAGCAGGCTCAGCGTGACCACGAGCAGCAGCAGGCCACCGAGGGCCCCGTTCTCCGACAGCAGCCGCCCGACATCGGGCGCCTTTCGCCGCTGCTGGGTGGTTCCGGTGGTGGTCATGCCCGCTGCTCCCGAGTGCTGTCGACGGTGATCCCGCCGGGTTCGTCCTGGTCCTGCCGCTGCTGCGCGTCAAGCTGTTCGGCCTGCTCGGCCTCGTTCCAGGCCGCGCTGAAGGCGGGCACCCGCCTGCGCGCCGCCGGGTCGGAGACGGCCAGCGCCATCACCGAGTCCTGGGTGGCCTCGGCCGCGCTGAGCTCGCCGGCCACCCGGCCGCCGGCCATCACCAGCACCCGGTCGCTCATGCCGAGCACCTCGGGCAGGTCGCTGGAGATCAGCACCACCGCGCGGCCGTTGGCGGTCATCTGGTTGATCAGCTCGTAGATCTCGACCTTGGCGCCCACGTCGACCCCTCTGGTGGGCTCGTCGAGCACCAGCACCTGCGGGTCGGCCAGCAGCCACTTGCCGATGGCGATCTTCTGCTGGTTGCCGCCGGAGAGCTCCTTGACCGTCTGGCCCAGTCCCGAGCAGCGCACCCGCAGCTTGCCGGCGATCTCATCCGCCTTGCGCTGCTGGCCGCGCCGGTCGATCAGGCCGAGGTGGCTGGCCCCGCGCAGGGTGACCAGGCCCAGGTTCTCCCCGACGCTGGAGGTCAGCACCAGGCCCTGGCCCTTGCGGTCCTCCGGCACCAGGCCCAGCCCGGCCCGCATGGTCGCCTTGACGTTGCCAGGGGGCAGCTGCCGCCCGGCGACCTCGACCCGGCCCGAGTCGTAGCCGTCCACGCCGAAGATCGCGCGGGCCACCTCGGTGCGGCCGGAGCCGACCAGTCCGGCGATGCCGAGCACCTCACCGGCCCTGACCTCGAAGGAGACGTCGGTGAACGCGCCCTTGCGGGTCAGCTTCTCCACCTTCAGCGCGACCGCGCCGCCCTCCTCGGCCCGGCGAGGGTACTGCTCCTCGATGGTCCGCCCGACCATCAGCTGGACCATCTCGTCCTCGGTGGACCCGGCGGGCAGCACGCCCACGCTGCGCCCGTCGCGTAGCACGGTGATCCGGTCCGCGATCCGGCGGATCTCCTCCAGGTGGTGGGTGATGAACACCAGGCCCACGCCCTGCCGCCGCAGTTGGTCCATGATCTCCAGCAGCCGGTCGGTCTCGCTCTCGGTGAGCACTGCGGTCGGCTCGTCCAGCACCAGGATCCGGGCGTCCTGGTCCAGCGCGCGGGCGATCTCCACCATCTGCTGCTGGGCGATGCCAAGGCGGTGCACCGGGGTGGCCGGGTCGACCCTGAGCCCGACCCGCTCCAGCAGCGGCACCGCGTCCCTGCGCATCCGCCGGTGGTCGATCACGCCGAAGCGGCGCGGCTGGCGGCCCAGGAACAGGTTCTCCGCCACGGAGAGCTGGCTGACCAGGGTCAGCTCCTGGTAGATCACGGCAAGGCCAAGCGAGCGGGCGTGCTGCGGCGAGGTGACCTTGACCTGCTCACCGGCCAGGAACACCTTCCCGGCATCCGGCTTGTGCACCCCGGCGAGCACCTTGACCAGCGTGCTCTTGCCTGCCCCGTTCTCCCCGAGCAGGACGTGCACCTCGCCCGCGCGCACCTCGAGATCCACATTGGCCAGCGCGAGCGCGCCGGTGAACCGCTTGGTGACACCTTCGACGCGGAGCAGGACGCTCATGCAATTCCTCCGGGTTCGCCACACGAGCCGCGGGCGATCAACTTGGCCGACAGACTCACGTTCTGCGCGCGATCGCCCGAGATGAGCCCGAGCAGCTCGCGCACGGCCGCGCTGCCCATCTCCTCGGTCGGCTGGGCGACCACGGTGATCGGCGGATCGAACAGCGGGAACCAGGCCAGGTCGTCGTAGACGGCCAGGCCGACGTCATCGGGCAGCCGCAGCCGCCGCCTGCGCAGCTCTTCCAGCGCGCCGAGGCCCATCAGGTTGTCCATCGCCACCAGCACGCTGGGCGGCTCGGCGAGGTCGAGCAGCTCGCCGGCGGCGCGGGCGCCGCTGGCCCGGCGGAAGTCGCCGTGCGCGATCTGGGTGGCCTGCGCGGCCAGGCCCAGCTCGGCCAGCGCCGAGGTGAACGCGGCCAGCCGCTCCCGGCCGGTGCTGGTGTTCTCCGGCCCGGCGATCACGCCGATCCGCTGGTGCCCCAGGCTCAGCAGGTGTTTGGCCAGCTCGCGCAGTGCGGCGGTGCCGTCGGCCATGATCACCGGGGCGTCGCTGGCCGGCACCGCGCGGTCCAGCAGCACCAGCGGCACGCCGCTGTCGGTCACCTCGGCCAGCCATTCCGGGTCGTCACTGGCCGGGCACACCAGCAGGCCGTCGACCCTGCGGTCGAGCAGGGTGCGCACGTAGCGCCGCTGCTGCTCGTCGCTCTCGTCGGCGTTGCCGAAGACCACGCAGTAGCCGTGCTTGCGCGCCTCGTCCTCGACCGCCCTGGCGATCTCGCCGAAGAACGGGTTCAGCAGGTCGCTGATCACCAGGCCGAGGGTCTGGGTGCTGTGCATGCGCAGGGACCGGGCCAGCACGTTGGGCCGGTAACCCAGTTCCGCGACCGCGGTGAGCACGCGTTCGCGAGTGGCGTCGGTGGGTGCGGCATGGCCGTTGAGTACCCGGGACACCGTGGCGGTGGAGACGCCCGCACGCAGCGCAACGTCCTTCATGGTCGCCAACGACCCGATCCTCCAGACGTGGGTGGGGAAGTCCCCCGTCGTGTATCTGACTTACTACGTTCCGTTGTGTATTCGATTACAGACCAAGGTTATTCGATTACACAAGCCGCCAAAAGGTCTGGATCGTTACAGTAGCCAACAGATCACGAAGGGTTAACCCGTGCGAGATGTAGGTATTCGCACGGATGTCTCGGACCGTCCCTTGCGGGCAGAGTGTGTGTCGTGGGAGCCGGAGGTGCCCCTCCCCCGGGAGGCGCACCAAGGTCTTTTCCGTGCACAAGGTGCCTGCTCCGCCGTCGCGGGCAGTGACGAGGGGGTGGACGGAAGAGAACGTTGTGTCAGGCGGGGGACGACTGACACAGGAGAAGGGCCGTCATCTGGGGAGGTGGCGGCCCTTCGGCTTGTCCACCCACACGTAGTCCCGGCCGAGGCCGATGTCCAGCGTGCGGTCCTCCCGGTGGCCGGGACCGAGCCGCACCGGCTCGGTGCAGCCGGTGGCCGGATCGGCGTCGGAGTCCGCGGTGTCCTGGCCCGCGTGCGGCGGGCCCGGCGTGTGCTCGGCCACCACCGGCGGCAGGCTCTTCAGCGCCACGCACACCTGGTACTCCCCGTCCGGCAGCTCGCCGACCAGGTAGGTGCCGTAGGCGTCGGTGGTGGTGCTGGTCACCTCGGCGCCGGCCGCGGTGAGCACGGTGACCGTCACCTCCGGCGCGCCCGGCTCCGGCGCGTCCTGCTGGCCGTTGTGGTTGGAGTCGATCCACACGTAGTCGCCCAGTCGGTTCACCGCAGGGGTCAGGTCCGCTTGGGACGGGCGATTGCGATCGATCCACACGTAGTCGCCGAGGTGGTTCGGCGCCCGGCGAGCCGGGTCGGGGAATTCCGGCAATGGCTCGGACTGGTTCGCAGGAATGCCCGGCGCGGCCGGGTCGGGGTCAATTCCGGTCGCCGCGGCTGATCCGGCGCCCAGGACAGCCGTGCAGGTCACCGCCAGGGTGGTGGCCGTGGCCAGGCCGGTCGGTCGTCTCACGTGCTGCTCCCAGGAACGGTTGCCGGAATTGACCGGGGCAGGTTATTGGCAGGCGGGTGTGATGAGGGGTCCCGCATTGGGGTTGTTTCGCTGCGGGGCCCGGCTACAGTCGGTAGGAAATCCAGGAGCGCCATTCGGTTGAGGAGGGCGGGCCGTGCTGCTACGTGATCCGGGTCACGGTCAACTGGCGCCTGCCGGGCGGGGTGCGGTCGGCCGGTTCTTGGGTATGGTCTAGACCATGTCCGCGACTCAGCTTGTCGGTGTCGGAGTCAGCCCAGGTCAGGCCGCTGGGCCGGTGGTCAGGGTGGCCGAGCCGCTGCCGGAACCGCCCGCGAGCCCGGCGCCGGGTGACACCGCGGCCGAGGCCGCGCGCATCCGCCCGGCCGCCGAGGCGGTGGCCGCTGAGCTGAACCGGCGGGCCGCCGCGGTCGAGGGCGAGGGCAGGGTAGTGCTGGAGACCACCGCCGCGATGGCCGCTGACCCCGCGCTGCTGGCCGAGGCGGAGAAGCTGGTCAACGGCCGGAGCCTGCCCGCGCCGCGCGCGGTGTTCGAGGCGGCCAACGGCTTCGCCACCATGCTCGCCGCCGCCGGTGGCTACCTGGCCGAGCGGGTCCGCGACGTGCACGACGTGCGGGACCGGATCGTGGCCACCCTGCTGGACGTGCCCATGCCCGGCGTGCCGCCGCTGACCGGACCGAGCGTGCTCCTCGCGCGGGACCTGGCCCCCGCCGACACCGCGGGCCTGGACCCCGAGCTGGTGCTGGCCCTGGTCACCGAGGAGGGCGGGCCCACCAGCCACACCGCGATCCTGGCCCGCGCGCTGGGCATTCCCGCGGTGGTCGCCTGCCGCGGCGTGCTCGCGCTGGAGACCGAGGGCCTGGTCGTGGACGGCGGCACCGGACTGGTCACCGCGCCCGCCGGCGTGGTCGAGGTGCGCGCGGTCGAGCGCGCGCCCAAGGTGGCGTGGAACGGCGTGGGCAAGCTGGCCGACGGGCACCGGGTGAAGGTGCTGGCCAACGTCGGCTCGGCGGAGGACGCCAAGGCCGCGGTGGCCACCGGCGCCGAGGGCGTCGGCCTGTTCCGCACCGAGTTCTGCTTCCTCTCCGCCACCGAGGAACCGGCGGTGGCCGCCCAGCGCGCCGCCTACGCCGCGGTGCTGGCCCCGTTCGCGGGCAAGCCGGTCGTCGTGCGCACCCTGGACGCGGGCGCGGACAAGCCGCTGCCCTTCCTGAACACCGTCGAGGAGCCCAACCCGGCGCTGGGCGTGCGCGGCCTGCGCATTGCCAGGGACGCCGCGGGCGTGCTGGACCGGCAGCTGGCAGCCATCGTCGCGGCCACCGAGGACAGCGGGGCCGAGGTCTCGGTGATGGCGCCGATGGTGGCCACCGCGGAGGAGGCCGCCTGGTTCGCCGAGCGGGCCAGGGCAGCCGGGGTGACCAGGGCCGGGGTGATGATCGAGATCCCGGCCGCCGCGCTGGCCGCGCGGGAGATCCTGGACGCGGTGGACTTCGTCAGCCTCGGCACCAACGACCTGGCCCAGTACGTCTTCGCCGCCGACCGCATGCTCGGCGCGCTGGCCACTCTCAACGACCCGTGGCAGCCCGCGCTGCTCCGGCTGATCGCGCTGGTCGGCGAGGCGGCCACGGCCGCCGGCAAGCCGGCCGGGGTGTGCGGCGAGGCCGCGGCCGACCCGGACCTGGCCTGCGTGCTGACCGGGCTGGGCCTGACCAGCCTGTCCATGAACAACGCCGCGCTGACCCAGGTCGGCGCCCGGCTGGCCGGGGTCCGGCTGGACGCCTGCCAGCTGGCCGCCCGGGCCGCGCTGGCCGCCAAGGACCCGGCGCACGCCAGGACCGCGGCGCACGCCGCCCTGCACTGAACCGGGTCAGCGGCGGAAGAACCGGGACTTCCGCGGCGGGTGCTTGATCTCCACCGAACCGAAGCGAACCGCGCCGGTGAGGATGAAGTGCGGGTCGCCGGGCAGGTCGCCGCCGCCGACCTTGTCGGTGACCGTGCCCGCGGTCATGGCCAGCGAGTCCACGTTCACCGTGGCGCCCAGCGGCAGGATGAGCGAAGTCGCGCCGAGCGCGTTGTGCAGCTCGATGGTGACCACCGGTTCGGCGATCACCGCCTCGGTGAAGTCGAGCAGGGTGTTGCCGGCGGTGCCGCGCAGCACCACCCGGCCCGGCACGGTCCACCGGCCGCGGCGCTCCAGCGAGGACATCGCGTTGTGGCCGAGCACCAGCTCGCCGCGGGCCACCGACTCGTTGAGCACCATGCCGGGCACGTCCAGCAGCACCGCGTTCAGCTCGCCCCTGGTGCGCGCGGCCAGCGCCGCCTCGGAGCGCTGGGTGAACTCGGTCAGGCTGATCCGGCCCAGGCCGGTGGCGCGTTCGAGCAGCTGCACCACGTGCATCCGCTCGGCGTCGGAGACCAGCAGTCGCCGTTGTTCCAGCGCTCCGTCCACGCTCACTCCTCGACGTCCAGGCCGTGCTCGATGGCGTAGCGGGCCAGCTCGACCCGGTTGTGCAGCTGTAGCTTGCGCAGGGTGGACTGCACGTGGTTCTCCACCGTGCGGTGCGAGATGACCAGCCGGGTGGCGATCTGCCGCGCGGTCAGGCCCTTGGCCACCAGCCGCAGCACCTCGGTCTCCCGCTCGGTCAGCTGCGGCGCGGCCGGTTCGCCCTCCGGCGTGGTGGCCATCCGCCGGTACTCGCCGAGCACCAGTCCGGCCAGGCCCGGGGTGAACACCGCGTCCCCGGCCGCGGTCCGGCGCACCGCGTCGACCAGCTCCTCCACCGAGGCCGACTTCACCAGGTAGCCGGAGGCCCCGGCCTTGACCGCCTCCAGCACGTCGTCGTGCTCGCCGCTGGCGGAGAGCACCAGCACCCTGGTCTCGCGCAGCTCCGCGGTGATCAGCCCGGCCGCCTGCACGCCGGAGGTCTCGCCCATGTTCAGGTCCATCAGCACCACGTCGGGGCGCACCGCCCGCGCGATGCGCACCGCGGCGTCCCCGTCGCCTGCCGTGGCCAGTACCTCGAAACCGCGTTCGGCCAGGTCGCGGGCCACGCTGTCACGCCAGATCGGATGGTCGTCGACGACCATCACGGTCACTCTGGGCTCGTTGACGGGTTCGCTCATCGTCTTCCCCCCTTGCTCGTCTGCCTCGGGATGCGGACCTCCCACTCGGTGCCCTCCCCGGCGCCGGTGTGCAGGGCGAGCGTGCCATGCAGGTCCTGCACCCGCCCCCTGATCGACTGCGCGATGCCCATTCGTCCCTCCGCCTCGGCCGCGGTGATCCGGCCATCCGGGATGCCGGGGCCGTCGTCGCGGATGCTCACCACGACCTCCTCGCCCAGGTCCTCCACCAGCACCCAGGCCCGTGCCCGCTCGCCGGCATGTTCGTCCACATTGGACAGTGCTTCTCTGGTCAGCGCGCACAGCTCGGCCGCGGTGTGCGCGGGCAGCAGCACCTGGGTGGCCGGCGCGGAGACCTGGAACCTGGGCGTGGCCAGCAGCTGGAGCTGCGGCCGCAGGTCCACCTCACCGTCCACAGTGGACTCCGGTGGGGCGCTGGAGACCAGTGCCCGCAACGCGATCTCCTGCTCGCCGGCCAGCTCGGCCAGCTCGGTGGCCTCCCCGCCCAGCTCCCGGCCGCGCCGCCGCACCCTGGCCAGCACCTGGAGCACGCCGTCGTGGATGGAGCGGGCCAGCCGCTCCCGCTCCCTGGTCGCGGCCTCCGCCTGCAACGCCCGGTGCAGCTGTTCGGCCGAACGCCTGGCCACCGAGGAGGCCAGGCCGATGACGAAGCCGACCCCGAGCAGCAGCACGGTGTCCCGCGCGATGTCGGTGTCGAAGCGGGCCCTGATCAGCCAGCTCATCCCGGCCACGATGGCCCCGGCCGCCATGCCCGGACCGCGCCCGTGCAGCACCGCGGCCGCCACCACGCAGCCCGGCGCCCACACCGTGACCACGGTCGGCGCCGAGGAGAGCATGTAGGCCCGGTCGTGCACGAACCAGCAAGCCAGCAGCAGGCCCGCGGTGATCAGCACATCGGCCACCACCACCGAGGTCCGGCGGCCGCTCTCCCTGGAGTAGCAGTAGACGGTGACCGCGGTCCAGGCCGCCATCACGCCGAAGACCACCCAGCCGAGCCACTCCCGCTCGTACTGCTCGCGGTGGACCAACACCCCGCCGAGGGCGAACAGCAGTGTGACCACGCGCAACCACACCAGCGCGCGCCACAGTGGCATCACCGTCTCTCCCACGGGAGACATCCTGCCTCACCAACGGCATACCAATCCCCCCGCTTGGACGCAGTCCACGGCCACTATCTGTGCCACCCTTGAGCGGGGTGACGGTCGGCAGGGGGCCGGCTACGCATCGCCACGGGTTTCTTGGTGTCCGCACCATGGGGGAGGCCGTCTTGCGCGACTGGCCACTGTGGACACTGCGTGGACCGGCGCTGGTGTACTGGCTGGTGGTTGACGGTTTCGCAGTGTCCGCCGCGGTTCTGTTGATGGTGCTCGGGCATGCCCCGCGCACCGAGGACCTACCGAAGTTCGTCATGCTCGTGGCCACCGCCGCCCTGGTGGTCATCGGCACCAGCGTGGTCGGCGCGCTGCGGGTGGAACCCCAGCGCAGCCCGTGGGCGGTGCACGTGGCCTACCTGCTCGCCGGGGTGTTCGCGCTGCCGGGCAACCTGCTGGTGGTGCTGATGCTCGGGCCCGCCCTGCACGGCGCGCTCAGCCCCCGGCACCGGCCGCACCACTGGATCTTCACCACCTCGGCCACCGCGCTGGCCACCCTGGCCGCGCGCACCGTGATCGGCTGGGCCGACCCGCGCACCGACCTGCCTGCCATGATCGCCGCCGGGGTCACCCTGCTGGTGGTGCGGGCGATGATCGTGGCGGTCGGCCTGCGGCTGCGCACGCCGACGGCCAAGCCGGAGCACGTGTTCGGCCAGCGGCTGGACGTCACCGTCGGCGTGGTCGCGGTCTGCCTCGGCGGGCTGATGGCGATGGCCATGGCCGAGGACCCGCTGCGGCTGCTGCTGGCCGCGCCGCCACTGCTGCTGCTGGAGAGCGCGGCCCAGCTGCCGCAGTGGCAGCGCTCGGCCCAGCGGGACGCCAAGACCGGCCTGGCCAACTCCATGCACTGGGACCGGCTGGCCCGCGAGGCGCTGGACCGCGCCCGCAACCGCAAGGCCGCCGCCGCCCTGCTGCTGCTCGACCTCGACCACTTCAAACGGGTCAACGACCAGCTCGGCCACCTGGCCGGGGACGCCGCGCTGGCCGCGATCGGCAGGCTGCTGCTGGGCAGCGTGCGGCACGGCGAGCTGGTCGGCCGCTTCGGCGGCGAGGAGTTCGTGGTGCTGCTGCCGGACACCACTCCTGGCGAGGCCGAGCGGACCGCGCAGCGGGTGCGTGCCGGGGTGGCCCAGCTGCGGGTGCCCACCACCGCCACCGACGGCCGCGAGCACGAGCTCTCCGGGCTGACCGTGAGCATCGGCGTGGCCACCTCGCCGCGCTACGGCTACGGCCTGCCGGAGCTGATGGTGGCCGCCGACTCCGCCCTGCTGGCCGCCAAGAGCTCCGGCCGCAACCTGGTCACCGTCGCTTAGGTCGTGTTTCCGATGTCACGCCAGCGATAGCCGCGCCGGTTTGGCCGCTGGCGGCACGGCCGGAACGCCCGAATACGCCCGGTATGAGGCCGCTCCGGCCGCGCCGCCAGCGGCCAAACCGATCACGACTCTCGCCGACGCGACATCGGAAACACGACCTAGGCCGGCTCGTCGCCCTTGCCGCTGGGGATCGCGTCCGCCCGGTTGGTCGGGTCCACCGAGTCCGGGTCCGGGTCGTCCTCGTTGACCAGGGAGCGGACCGCCGCGTTGAGCACCGCCAGCACCGGCACGCCGAGCAGCGCGCCGGGGATGCCGGCCAGCGACAGGCCGCCCATGATCACCAGGATCACCGCGAGCGGGTGCAGGGAGACCGCCTTGCCCAGCAGCAGGGGCTGGAGCACGTGGCTCTCCAGCTGCATCACCGCGATCACGATGATCAGCACGATCAGCGCCTCGATCGGGCCGTTGGCCACCAGCGCCACCAGCACCGCCACCGAACCGGCCACCAGCGAACCGATGATCGGCACGAACGCGGCCAGGAAGACCAGCGCGGCCAGCGGCACCGCCAGCGGCACGCCCACGATGGCCAGGCCGATGCCGATGCCGACCGCGTCCACCACCGCCACCACCACGGTCGCCCGCACGTAGCTGACCAGCGAGGCGAAGCCGCGGCGCCCGGCCACGTCCACCCGGTCCCGCACGCCGCGCGGCACCGCCTTGGTCATGTAGTGCCAGATGTTGCTGCCGTCGTGCAGGAAGAAGATCAGCGTGAACAACAGCAGCAGGAGGCCGGTGAGCAGCTCGCCGACGCCCACCGCGGTGGTCACCGTGGTGTTCACCGCGTTGGTGGCGATGGTGGAGACGTTGCTCTTGAGCATCTCCACGAACCGGTTGAGGTACTGGTCCAGGTCCTGCTGGGTCAGCTGCAGCGGCCCGTGCACCAGCCAGTCCTTGATCTGGTCGAGGCCGACCACCACCTTGGACTGGAGCTCGGGCACGCCGTTGACGAACGCCGCCACCACCGAGACCAGCACGCCGACCACCAGCAGCAGCCCGCCCACCAGCACGATCGTGGTGGCCGCCCAGCCCGGCACCCGCCAGGACACCAGCTGGCGCACCGCGGGCGCCATCAGCGCGGCCAGCAGCAGCGCGATGCCCACCGGGATGACCAGGCTGGCGAAGTAGCCGACCAGGAAGACCAGCACGGCCAGCGCGCCGCACAGGGTGAGGAAGCGCCAGGACAGCGCGGCGCTCACCCGGAGTCCGTAGGGGACCTGTTCCACAACCTCACGCCGGATCGGAGTCGGCGGCACCTGCCTGCGGCTGCTCACGCGATCACGGTAGCCGTGACCGAGTCGTCATGGGGGGACGCGCGAGGCCGTCCTCCGGTCTATTGCCCATCCGGACTCCTCCGGGGTGAGATCAACGCCAATGGACCCGTATCCGAAGCCGTCGGAGTTCACCGAGGTCGAGCGCGCGGTCTGCCGCGCCTTCGCGGTCGGCCGACAGCTGGTGCTCCCACTGCCCGGCAGCCCCGACACCAGGGTGCGGGCCGCGCTGCTCGCCGGCCTGCTGACCGGCCTCTACCGGCTCAAACCGGCCGGGATGCCCGCGCTGCGGCTCACCGGGGCGACCATCACCGGCCGCCTCGACCTGGAGGCGCTGGACGTGCGCACCCTGATCGAGCTGACCCGGTGCGCCTTCGACACCGCGCCGGACCTGCGGATGGCCCGGCTGATCGGCCTGCGCCTGCCCGGCTGCCGGCTGCCCGGTCTCAAGGGCCGCAACCTCCAGGTGGACAGCGACCTGGTGCTGGAGGCCGGGTTCACCGCCACCGGCTGCGTGGACCTCACCGACGCCACCGTGCGCGGCACGCTGCGGCTGGCCGGGGCGGTGCTGCGCAGCCCGCAGGACCACGCGCTGCTCGGCGCCCGGCTGCGGATCAGCGGCTCGTTGCAGGCCACCGCGATGCGCGCGACCGGCGAGGTGCGGCTGCGCGGGGCCACCGTCAGCGGCAACGTGCACCTGGGCGGCGCGCACCTGAGCAATCCGGGCGCGGACGCGCTGGAGGGCTCCGGGATCGCGGTCTCCGGCAACCTGTTCTGCGACGGCGACGGCGGCCGGTTCACCGCCAGCGGCCGGGTGGTGCTGGCCGGGGCCAGGATCGGCGGCGACGCGGTGTTCTCCGGCGCCCGCCTGCAGGCCGAGGACTCCACCACCGACTCCCCGGTGCCGATCGTGCCGCACGGCCAGGCGCTGGACTCGGCCTCGCTGGTGGCCGACCGGATCACCGTGGACGGCAACGTGCAGCTCGACGACGGCTTCACCGCCGCGGGCTCGGTGCGGCTGCCCAACGCCAGCATCGGCGGCTACCTGCGCATGGTCGGCGCCACCCTGGGCTCGGAGACCGCGCTGGCCGTGCTGGAGGCCGAGCACGAGAAGCAGCCGGTGCAGCGGTTCCCGGTGGCCCTGTTCGCCGACGGCATCGAGGTGCGCGGCGACCTGGAGGCCCGCGGCCACGCGGTCCGGCTGGCCGACGGCCGGTTCGAGCGGCAGGGCGGGATGCGCGCCTACGGGCAGGTCCGGCTGGTCGACGCCTACGTGCACGGCAGCGCCAGCCTGTCCGGGGTGCAGCTGCACGGACCCGGCATCGACGTGCTCTTCGCCGACCGGCTCCGGGTCGGCGGCACCCTGTTCCTGCGCGACCTGGCCGCCCGCGGCTCGATCCGGCTGCAGAACGCCAGCATCGGCTCCACCCTGGACTGCTCAGGGGCCAAGCTGACCGACCCGCGCCGCCGCGGCGACGGCACCATCAAGCCCTCGCTGGACGCCCGGGTGGCCTCGGTGGGCAAGGACCTGTTGTGCAGCTGGGGCATGGTGGCCGAGGGCGGGGTGCGCATCCGGCTGGTCGAGGTCGGCAAGATGGTCACCTTCACCGGCTCCGAGCTGGGCAGCGCGCCGGACGGGATCGCGCTCAACGCCTACGGCCTGACCGCGCAGCAGCTGGTGGTGCGCTTCGGCCGCAAGCCGCTGGGCCGGGTCATCCTGAACCGGGCCAAGGTGGTCACCGTCACCGACGGCGAGCTGCTCTGGCAGGCCAGCGGCGGGGTCGAGCTGGAGGACTTCTCCTACGAGGGCATCGCGGCCGATCCGGACGTGGACGTGCGCACCCGGCTGCGCTGGCTGCGCACCGTGGTCCCGGACTACGCGCCAGGCCCCTACGAGCAGCTGGCCACCGTCTACCGGGACGGCGGGCACGAGGAACGCGCCGAGCGGGTGCTGCTGGAGAAGCAGCGCCGCCGCTACACCGAGCTGGGCGTGGCCGGGCGGCTGTGGGGCCTGCTGCAGGAGGTCACCGTGGGCTACGGCTACCGGCCCTGGCTGGCGCTGGTGTGGTTACTGGTCTTCTGGGCGGCGGGCGGCATCTGGTTCAACGAGATGTACAGCGCCAGCCCGGGGCCGCAGCAGTATCCGATCGAACGCCTGGACAGCGACCAGAACCCGGTGTGGAACCCGTGGCTGCTCTCGGCGGACATGCTGCTGCCGATCGTCACCCTCGGCCAGGACAACATGTGGCGGATCACCGGCGCCTCGCAGTGGATATCCGTGGTGCTCACCGCGGTGGGCTGGATTCTGGCCTCGACCGCGGCGGCCGGCGCGACTCGCGTTTTGAAACGAAACTGAGTCACCTTGAGCCAATTAACTCGATAGTGGGTATTCGGCCGCAGAGTTTGCGGACGGCCTTCTCGGTCTGACATGTTCTGCGTTGTCCAGCTCAAGATTCTCCAGACGGAGGCGTGCAAGTGCCGGGTACGGACCAGAACGTCGCGGGGGGTGGCCGAGTGCGTCGGCTGCTGTCCCGGGCGCTCCTGGTCTCCGGTGGCGCGCTGGTCGGCTGGCTGGTCGCGGCGGGTTCGGCGAACGCGG
This sequence comes from Crossiella sp. NPDC003009, assembly GCF_053591555.1. Taxonomy (NCBI): domain Bacteria; kingdom Bacillati; phylum Actinomycetota; class Actinomycetes; order Pseudonocardiales; family Pseudonocardiaceae; genus Crossiella; species Crossiella sp. NPDC003009. The sequence continues at coordinate 50,399 of NZ_JBSFUA010000007.1, forward strand.
GCGACCTGGTCCCGGCCCCCCAGGCGACCGTGCCGGTGCAGAGCGTCGCGCAGGTCCTGAGCGGCTCGGCCGAGCAGGCCAACGGCCTGGTCGGCGAGGTCGGCCACAGCGCGGACGAGGGCGTTCGCAGGGCGATCAGCGAGGCGACCTCGGTGATCAGCCAGCCCACGATCCGCAGGGTCGAGGCCGAGAACCCGATCGAAGACGCCGTGCACAACGTGGCCAAGCTGTTCGAGCAGGCCCCCGTGTTCAGCGAAGTGACCGAGGCGGTCACCAGCAACACCGGGCAGTCCGCCCGGATGTACGCCAGGGACGCCGCCTACTTCGATGGCGCCCCCGTCGCCGACGCCGAGTCCCCAGTGGTGGAACCGGCGGCGACGGCTCCGGCGAGTCAGCCCGATCGCCACCACCCCTCACCCGCGCCGAGCACGGCGCCGGTGCAGAAGCCCGGCCAGGTCGAGGACACGCCCCGGCAGCAGCCGCAGCCTGTCCAGCCTGGCCTTCCACTTCTCCCGCTGGTCCCGTTGCCGATGCCGGTGCCGACCAGCAACCCCGGTTCCTGTTCGTGCGGAAACGACGGAACCGACGCGGCGCTGGTGGCCCTCGGCGGCTGCCTGCCGATGCACTCCTCGCTGGACAACGCGCACGGCCTGCCGGTGGACTCCGCCGCGGCCGACTGCGTGCTCGCCGGGCAGGCCAAGCAGCCCGGCATCACTCCTGACTGACCACCCCGGCGCGACAAGCGACCTCTCCTCCTGAGGTCGGCGCGCTGGCCGGGGTTTTTCTCTCGGCGCTCCGCCCGCCGTTCTCGTAGGTCGCAGAAATCGCGCCATTCCGGTGCACGTCAGTTTTATTCGGCGTGCCGGAAATATCCCAAAGACCCGGGTGGCCGATTGCCCCGACGTGAATTCACGTCCGGCCATCCGACCCTATTCCCCCTCTCGCCAGGGGGAACAACAAAAGGAGATCCGCAATGCACATCTGGGCGAAGCGCGGTCTGAAGACCGTACTCGTCACCGGTGGGCTGCTCGCCCTCGGCACTGGCGTCGCCAGTGCCGGCGAGAATCCCGACGCTCCGGCCACTCCGTTGGGCGCGTCGGTGACCCTGCCGATCCACATCGACAACAACGCCGTTGGCACCGCGCCGGGTGAGGTCGACCTCCCGCCCGCGCACACCGAGGACATCAGTGTCGACACCCGCGAGGTCCTGGCGGACCTGCCCCTCGCCGGTGTGGCCACCAACGCCAGCAAGTCGGTGCAGGTGCCCCAGCTGGGCGGCAAGAACAAGACCGCGTCCAAGGCCGACGACGCCCCCAAGCTGGGCGAAGCCGACCTGTTCCGCGCGAACGAGATCCACGCTGACGCCGTGGTCCCAGTGGTCATCGAGGGCAACGCGATCGCCGCCACCGGTGACGCGGACGTCGAGAACGTCAGCGAGTACAGCTACAGCAAGCCCGAGCTCATCATCACCAACGGCGACAAGGGCAGCATCAAGGGCAACGTGGTCGACGTCGACGGCGTCATGCCCGTGCTCATCTCGGGCAACGCGATCGCCGCGGGGGGCCACGCCGAGGCGCAGAGCGTGTCCATGCTGGAGGCCCAGTCCGGCGGTGACATCGAGACCTCGGGCAAGGACTCCTCGCTCTCCGGCAACGGCGTCGTGGTCCCGCTGGCCGTCCCGGTCCAGCTGACCGGCAACGCCATCTCCGGCGCGGCGGGTGTGGCCGACACCAACAACGAGTCGGCCATCGCGGCCGATGCCGGCGGCAACGTCGACACCGACGGCGAGGGCTCGTCCCTCGGCGGCAACATCGCGCACGGCCAGGTGGCCCTGCCGGTCGAGGGCAACAACAACGCCCTCGGTGTGTTCCCGGTCAACAACTCCAACACCGTGGGGTCGACCACCGCGGACGCCATCGCGGGTGGGGACAGCGTCACCTCCGGCTACGACAGCGGCATCGGTGGCAACCTGATCACGCCGAACGTCGCGGGCCCGGTCACCGTGGCCGGCAACGCCCTCTCCTGGGGCGGCCTGTCGGACTCGGTGAGCGACTCCACCAGCACCGCGCAGACCGGCGGTGTGCTGATGACCAACGGTGACGAGAGCACCGGCGGTGGCAACGTCGTCGACGCCGCGATCGCCGAGCCGGTCCAGGTGCTGGGCAACTCCGGTGGCTGGATCTCCAACACCGACGCGCAGCACACCCAGGTGACCGAGTCCGTCGCCGGTGGGGACGCCTTCACCAACGGCGACAACAGCATGATCGCCGGCGTCATCGCCTCCGCGCCGCTGACCCTGCCCGCCGAGGTCTCCGCGATCTCCGGTGGCTGGATCGCCAACGCGGACTCCGCCGCCAGCACCGACACCACCACCGACGCCGGTGGCCTGATCGGCACCCGCGGCAACGACTCGCTGGTCGCCGGTGACGGCGTCCAGGTGCCGGTGGCCGTACCGGTCAGCGCCGAGGCTGGATCCCTCGGCTGGATCGTCAACGCCACCTCGCAGTCCTCCAGCACCACGGACAGCGAAGCGGGCGGCGACAACACCGCGGTCGACGACGACGCGCTGGGCAGCGGCAACGCCGTCTCCACGCCGATCTCCGGCCCGGTGACGCTGAACGCGCTCTCCGGTGGCTGGATCGTCCGCGGTGAGTCCTGGAGCGAGTACGCCGCCGACGTCACCTCCGGCGGCGACGTCACCGGCAACGGCACCGACGGTGGCCTCTCCGGCAACGTGGTGCAGACCCCGGTCGCGCTGCCCATCCAGGGCCAGGGCATCTCCGGTGGCTGGATCGTGGTGTCCGAGGCCGAGTCGGAGAACGCCGTGTCCTCCGTGGCCGGTGGCGACTCCACCTCCGAGGGCTCCTACGGCTTGCTGACCGGCAACCTGATCACCCCCGCGGTGGCCGGGCCGGTCCAGGCCGAGGGCGTCGGCGCGGGCTGGCTGGTCAACTCCAGCGGCGCGGCGGAGAACGCCACCGGCGCGGTCGCCGGTGGCGACAAGACCACCGCCGGCGACATGGGCGGCCTGGCCGGCCTGATCGCCGACGTGCCGGTGGCAGTGCCCACCAACGTGGGTGGCATCGGTGCGGGCTGGATGGTGCTGGCTGACGGCGCCGAGTCCTCCGCGGTCGCCTCCGAGGCCGGTGGCGACAACGAGACCAGCGGCATCAAGGGCACCGGGACCGGGACCGTCGCGTCCGTGCCGGCCGCCGCGGCGCTCGAGGTCGCGGGCGACTCGGTGAACTGGATCGGCACCACCTCCGGTGTGGCCGACAACAGCATCGCGTCCAAGGCCGGTGGCACCACCGTGACCGACGGTGTGAGCAGCTTCCTCGGTGGCGACATCGTCACCGTTCCGCTCAGCCCGGTGGTCGGGGCCAACGGCCTCTCCGCCTCGCTGAACGGCGTGTCCGACGCGGTGTCCGCCTCCGCGGTGGGGACCGAGGCCGGTGGCGGCCTCGCCACCGCGGGTGATGGCGGCTCGGTGGCCGGCGACATCGTGAACGTGCCCGTGGGCGCGGCGGTCCAGCCGTTCGGTGACTCCGTCGCCGCGCTGGCCGTGGCCGACTCGATGGCCGACAGCTCGGTCGACAGCGTCGTCGGTGGCACCGGTGAGACCACCGGGTCCGAGGGCGGCGGCCTGTCCGGCTTCAACCTGTTCGCCCCGATCGGCGCGGTCGCGCAGGTCTACGACATCCCGGTCGAGGTCGTCGGCAACGCCATGACCGACGCCTCCGAGGCCACCAGCATGGAGGTCGGCGGCGCCCCCGCCGAGCTGCAGATCCCGGTGACCGACGCGGAGCTGGGCAAGTTCCTGCCCGCCGCGACCGACGTGCCGTTCGGCTTCTCCGGCGCCCGGGGCCGCACCGCGGCTCCGGTCAGCGGACCGCTGGGTGTCTCCGGTGGCAAGCTCGACGTGCTGTCCGGGCTGACCGGCGGCGAGCTGGTGCCGAGCGTGCCGACCCTGCCGAAGGTCTCGGTGCCCACCCTCCCGGGTGTGCCCGCGCTGCCGGGTGTGCCCGCGCTGCCGGGTGCCGAGCGTCAGGCGGGCCTGCCGGGCCTGAACCTGCTGCCGGCCGTGCCTGCGCTGCCGAAGCTGGGTGCTCCCGGGCTGCCGGGTGTGCCCGCGGTGCCGGGTACCGAGCGTCAGGCGAGCCTGCCCGGCCTGAACCTGCTGCCGGCCCTGCCCGGGCTGCCGAAGCTGGGTGCTCCCGAGCTGCCGGGTGTGCCCGCGCTGCCCGGTGGCGCCCGTCAGGCGGACCTGCCCGGTCTGAACCTGCTGCCCGCCGTGCCCGCGCTGCCGAAGCTGGCCACGCCCGGTATGTCCGCCATGCCGAAGCTGCCTGGCGTCTGATCAACGGTCCAGGGCCTCTTCCATTAGTGGGTGCAGGGAGGCCGTAGACCGGTAACACCAACTCGGGTAGGCCCGGGACGCAACCAGCGTCCCGGGCCTACCTTTTGGCGTATGCGGATCGTCTCCCTGCTGCCGGCGGCCACCGACATCCTCGCCGTGCTCGGCAAGACGCCGGAGCTGGTCGGCCGCACGCACGAGTGCGACTGGCCACCGGAGGTCGCCTCGGTGCCGGTGGTCACCACCAGCTCGATCGAGGCGGACCGGATGAGCAGCAGGGAGATCTCGGCCGCGGTCGGTGGCGCGCACCGGGGCTCCTCGCTGTACGGGCTGGACACCGCGCGCTTCGCCGAGCTCGCGCCGGACCTGGTGCTCACCCAGGACCTGTGCGAGGTGTGCGCGCTGTCCTACCGCCGGGTCGCCGCGGAGCTGCGGGTGCTGGAGACCGGCACCAGGGTGCTCAGCCTGGAGCCGCGCACGCTGGGCCAGGTGCTGGGCTGCATCCAGCTGGTGGGCGCGGAGCTCGGCCTCGGCGAGCTGGCCGAGCACCGGGTGGCCGAGCTGACCGCGCGGCTGGACGCGGTGCGCACGGCAGTGGCCGGCCGGCGGAAACCGAGGGTGGCCGCGATCGAGTGGCTGGACCCGCTATGGCCGGCCGGACATTGGGTGCCGGAGCAGATCGCGGCCGCCGGTGGGCTGCCGCTGCTGGCCACCGCGGGCGAGCACACCAAGTCCGTGCACTGGGACCTGCTGGTCGCGGCCCGGCCGGACATCGTGCTGGTGCTGCCCTGCGGGTTCCCGCCGGAGCGGACCGAGACGGAGCTGCACCTGCTCACCGACCATCCACAGTGGACAGAGGTGGCCCCGTCGGCGGTGTGGGTGCTGGACGGGCCCGCCTACTTCAACCGGCCGGGGCCCAGGGTGGTGCGGGGCGCGGAGGTGCTCGCCCAGGTGCTGCACGGGATCCAGGTCGGTGAGCCGGTGACCGAGGCGGAGGCGCGCCGGGTCAGCTGACCAGCTTGACGACCACCAGCGCCAGGCCGATCAGGAACACCGCGAGGCTGCCGAAGGCGAACATCAGCTGGTCGTGGCTCTTGGCCACCCTGACCTCTGCCTCGCTCCTGGTGGAGATCACGTACGGGCCCTTGGCCGGTCGGCCGAAGACCAGCGGGCCCTGGCCGCGGTCGGCGAGCAGGCCGTGCACGAACAGCCTGGCTCCCGGCCGCAGCACCCACTCGTTGTACTCGTAGCCGATGGTGCCCGCCTGCCGGGACGGGCCGAGCAGCTGGTCCAGGAAGCCCTGCGGCGCCTGCTCGGCGGGCTCGAACCGCTGCATCACCAGCTCCGGCGCGTCCGGCCGGGCGCCAGCCGGGTCGACGTAGACCAGGCCGCTGCCGTCCCGCACCCCGAACAGCGGGCCGGAGCTGTTCTCCGCCACCGTCTCGGTGTGCTCGCTGACCTTGCGCCTGCCGCGGGAGTCGGTGGAGACCTTGCGGTACCGGCGGCGCACCAGGTGCCGGTGCCACACGCACTCGGTCCGGCTCAGCTCGGACACCAGCGGGCCGTGCGGGCCGGGCTCCGCGTGACCCAGCACCTCGGCCACCCGGCGCACACTGGTGGCCACCTCGGCCGCGGCGCCCCGGTAGGTCTCCAGCTCGGCCACCGGCTGAGTCTCGGTCGCGATCAGCGCGTGCACGTGCCGCCGCAGGTGGTGCGCGTACAGATAGCCGCCCACCCCCGCGACCAGCAGCACCAGTCCCAGCCACAGCACAGGGCCGAACCTACCCACACAGCGCGGTCTCGGCCACCGCCAGCACCCTGGCGAAATCGGGCATACCGGCAGGTCGGCCGGTGGCCAGCGTGGTCACCGCGGGGCCGAGGCCGCCGTCGCGCCGCACCAGCACCCCGGACAGTCCGGAGAAGCCGTGCATCTCGCCGCCGTGGCCGACGTAGTCCCCGCAGGAGAGCGGGAAGCGCTCCAGTCCGAGCCCGTAGAACGGCGCGGTCGGCCCGCCCTCCCGCCAGGTGGTCAGCTCCGCCTGGACCGGCGGCGGCAGCAGCTCGCCGCCGAGCACCGCGCGGAAGAAGCGGTTCAGCTCCGCCGGAGTGGACACCACCGAACCTGAGGCGTCCAGGTACGAGCTGTCCAGCTCGGTGACGTCGATCAGCCTGCCGTCCACCGCCAGGTAACCGCGCGGGTGCGGCCCGCGCAGGGTGACCTCGTGCGGCCGGGGCAGGTAGGTCCGGCTCAGCCCGAGCGGCCGGATCACCTGCGCGGTGACCACCTCCGCCCACGGCCGCCCGGTGACCCGCTCGATCACCTTGCCCAGCAACAGGTATCCGGTGTTGACGTAGACCCAGCGCCTGCCGGGCAGGTCCAGCTGCGGCCGGTCCAAGGCGTGTCCCACCAGTCGCATCGGCTCGTGCGCGCGAAAGCGGTTCGCCACGAAGTCCGCGCCCTGCGGCAGGGCCGGTCCGTAGTCGGGCAGGCCGCTGGTGTGCTGCAACAGCTGGCGGATGGTGATCTCCCGCCGCCCGTGCTCGTCATCCCCGCGCAGCACGCCCGGCAGGTAGGTCTGCACCCGCTCGTCCAGCCGGATCGACCCGGCCGCGACCAGCCGCAGCACGGTCACCGCGGTGAAGGTCTTGCCGACCGAGCCCGCGCGCAGCTCGGCCTGCCAGGGGATCGGCGTGCCCCGCCGGCGGTCCCCCACGCCGGCCCGGTACAGCCGGTCCCGGCCGGGCTCGCTCACCGCGGTCAGCACACCGGGCAGCCCGCCGGCCACGATCGCATCCACTCCTTGCTGCACCGAAGTATGCGGCCGCGCCTGCGCCGGTGCGGCCAGCCCGGCCAGCAGCGCCACGACCACCGGTGCCAGCATCCATTTCCCCATGCGCACACCGTGCCAGCGGGCCGGGCGTCGATCAGGAGCGCTGGGACCCGTGCGGTGGTGGGCTTTCCCCCACTGCTGCCACGATCAGCGCATGTCGAAGGTCATGATCGTCACCGGCGCGGCGGGCGGGATCGGCGCGGCCACCGCCCGGCTGGCCGCCGAGCAGGGTTTCCGGGTGGTGCTCGCCGGGCGCACCGCCGCGCCGCTGGCCGCGCTGGCCGCCGAGCTGGACGGGCTCGCGGTGCCCTGCGATGTCGCGGACTGGCCACAGGTGCGGGCGCTGGTAGCCAGGACCGTGGCGGAGTTCGGGCGGCTGGACGTGGTCTTCGCCAACGCGGGCCACAGCGTCTCCACCAGCTTCCGCACCGAGGACGGCGCGCCGCCGGAGCAGTGGCCGGACATGGTGCTGACCAACGTCTGCGGGGCCGCCTTCACCGCCCGCGCGGCCCTGCCGGAGCTGTTGCGCGCCAACGGGCACCTGGTGCTCACCGGTTCCGCGGCAGGCCGCGGCATCCGGCCGGGCAACCTGTACTCGGCCACCAAATGGGCGGTCACCGGGCTGGCGCAGAACATCCGCGCCGAGTGCGCGGGCACCGGCCTGCGGGTCAGCCTGCTCCAGCCCGGCCTGGTGGACACCGGCGGCATCCCGCCGGAACGCGCCGCCGAGCCCAAGCTGAGCCCGGCCGACGTGGCTCGCGCGGTGCTCTACGCGGTGAGCCAGCCGCCGCACGTCAACGTGGACGAGATCATCCTGCGTCCCGCCTGACCACGCGCAACGGCGGCCTGCCCTCGGTCCAGCCCGCGCGCAGCGAGATCTGGCTGAACCGCCAGCCGCCCGGCGTGCGCACCGCCGCCGCGGTGAAGAACGCGCCCACGTCGAAGTGCGCCCCCGGCCGCTCGCCCCTGGCCTCGGTGGTCTCCCGCAGGTGCACGTGCGTCATGATCGCGTTCCAGCGGACCGAGGCGTGGTCGCCGCGCAGGTCGATCACGTGGTTGGCGGTGACGTGCTGGGTCAGCTCGTACTGGCCCATCACCGCGTGCCCCGCCTCGGCGTAGTTCTCCAGCGTCTCCTGCTCCCCCACCGGGAAGTCGAAGCGCACCTCGGGGGTGAACAGCGCGGCCGAGGTGACCGCGTCGAAGCGCCGTTCGTCCAGGCTCAGCGCGTAGGCGTCGATCAGCGCGCCGATCTCCGCGCGGTCGCTGAGCAGGCGGACCTGGGCGCGCAGGGCGGCCAGCTCGTCCTCGATGGTCGGCATGCACCCAGGATCCAACCTCAAGCTAACTTGAAGTCAAGCCCCGTCCGGCGAGGTAGCCGGCGATCCCGTCCAGGATGCGCTGCAGGCCGAACTCGAACTTGCGCTCGTGCGCGCCGGCGACCGCGGCCACCCGCGCCGGGTCCGGCAGGTCGGGGCGCGCGGTGACGTCGAAGTGCTTGTGCCACAGCGGGATCTGGCTGGCCCACCACTGCTCGTCGGTCTGCCCGGTGCGCTGCTCGGCCTGGGCGGCGTCCGCGGCGTCCCGTGCCATGCCGCGCACGTAGCCGTCCACGAAGTCGATCATCGTGATCACCTCGTCCTCCGGCAGGCCCAGTCCGGCCAGGATGCCCAGCGCGGAGCCGGCCGCGGCCAGCGTGTTCGGCCCCATCACCGGCCGGTGGCCCGCGATGTGCAGGATCCACGGGTGCCGGGTGTAGAGCGCCCAGTCGTCCCTGGCCATCCGGGCCAGCCGGGCCCGCCAGTCGCCCTCGCCGCCGGGCCGCGGCACCTCGCCGATCACCGTGTCCAGCATGACGTCGATCAGCTCGTGCTTGCCCGGCACGTAGGTGTACAGCGAGGTGGCGCCGACCCCGAGCCGGTCGGCCACCTTGCGCATGGACAGCTGGGCCAGGCCCTCGGTGTCGGCGATCTCGATCGCGGCGCGCACGATCGCCGGCACGCTCAGCCTCGGCTTGGGGCCCCGGCTCGGCGGCTCGGCCAGGCCCCAGAGCAGCTCAAGGGTGCGGTCGGCGTCGCCCTGGCCCGCGTACTCGGTTGTCATGTGCCTCCCAGCCAGTGCCTTGACCGGCAATCCTAGAACACCGTACGGTGTGCGGAGTTTTACTCCGAACAGTGTTCGTAGTTTTGAGGGGATGGCGGCGATGAGTGATGGACAGCCCTGGCGCAAGGTCATCTTGGACTTCAACAACAGCCCTGAGGTGCACGGCGTCGGCGCCGGGTTCGACCCGGCGGAGTTCGCCGCCACCCTGCGCGGCGCGCACGTGGAGGCGGTCGTGGTGGTGGCCAAGGACGTGCAGGGCAACTGCTACTTCCCCAGCGCCCGGCCGGGTCCGGCGACCTGGGACCTGCTGCGCGGCCAGGTCGAGGCCTGCCGCGCGGCCGGCTTGCGGGTGCAGGCCCTGTACCCGTTCGCCTGGGACGAGCACCTCGCCCAGCGGCACCCGGAGTGGCTGGTGATGCGGCGGGACCGGCGCACCGGCCTGCCGCCGGTCGGCGAGGTCCCGGACGTCAGCCAGCTGTGCCTGTCCCACCCCGGCCTGCTGGATGTGGCGCTCACGCACACCGGCGAGATCCTCCGGCAGTGCGCGGTGGACGGCATGTGGTTCGACATGGTCAACCCCGGCCCGCTGTCGGTGGCCGAGTGCTACTGCGCCCGCTGCCTGGCCGAACTGCGCGCCGCCGGCGCCGACCCGCTCGACCGGCAGGCCCAGCAGCACCGGCAGGACGCCCTGTTCACCGAGGTGGTGCGGCGGCTGGCCGAGCACGTCCGGGCCATCCGGCCTGGCACTCAGGTCACCTGCAACACCTTGGCGGTGCTGGGATCCGCGGATCGAGTGTCCACTGTGGACACCATCGAGATCGAGGGCATGGCGACCGGGGTCTGGGGCTACGGCTACCTGCCGGTGCACGCCAGGTACGCCCGCACGCTGGGGCGGCCGGTGTACGGCATGCCGGGCCGCTTCGCCACCCAGTGGGGCGACTACGGCGGGCTCAAGCACCCGCTCCAGCTGCGCACCGAGCTGGCCGGGATCGTGGCCAACGGCCTGCGCTGCGACATCGGCGACGACCCCGGCCCGGCGCTGCGGCTGGACCCCGCGGTGTACGCGACCATCGGCGAGGCCTACGCCGAGATCGAGCGCATCCAGCCCTACCTGGAGGGCGCGGTGCCGGTCACCGAGGCCGCCATCCTGGCCGACGGCCCGCCGCTGACCCAGTTCGGCGTGGACGGCGGCGGCGCCGAGGACGGCTGGCTGGCCGACCAGCTGGCCGAGGGCCTGGACGCGTTTGTGGAGGGGTTCGTCCGCAGCGCGGGCGTGGCGGGCGCGGCCCGGCTGCTGATGGAACGCCAGCTCCAGTTCGACATCGTCGACCTGGCCGCTGACTTCGAGCGTTACCGCCTGCTCGTGCTGCCCGAGCTGCTGACGGTGGACGCCGAGCTGGCCGCCCGCCTCAACCGGTACCTGGACGCCGGCGGCGCGGTGCTCGCCTCACACGGCGCACTCCGCGTCGGCGAGAGCGCGGAGCTGTGGCCGGCCGGCCTGTCCGGCCGCTACCACGGCGAGGCGGAGTTCGAGCGCCCCTACACCAGGGTCACCGGCCCGATCCTCGGTGACGATCAGCGGTACGCGGGCTACGACTTCGCCCTTTACGAAGGCTGCGCCCGCTGGACCGTCGGCCCCGGGGTCACCGTGCACGCCCGGCTGACCGAGCCCGCCGCCGACCCGGTGCACCTGGCCGGGTACGCCGTGCCGCCCTCCGGCGTGGTCAGCGAGTACGCGACCGCGGTGCAGGCCCCCGGCCTCGGCGCGCTGGCCTTCCCGCTCGGCCGCAGCTACCTCAACCACGGCTACTGGATCTACCGCGAGCTCACCGCCAGGCTGCTCGACGGCCTGCTGCCCGAACCTCTGGTCCGCACCACCGCCCCGGCCAGCGCCGAGGTCACCCTCACCCACCAGCCCCGCACCGCCACCGGCCCGGAACGCTGGATCGTGCACCTGGTCAACCACTCGCCGCTGCGCACCCCACGCGGCCGGGTCGAGTTCCTGGAGGACCCGATCCCGTTGCGCCAGATCGAGATCGCGCTGGCCGCCGACCTCGCGGTCACCAGGGCGGTGGAGGTGCGCGGCGGTATCGAGCTCCCGGTCCGCCGCACCGGTGACCGCTGGTGTGTCACCGTGCCGGAGACCAGGGTCGCGGCCACGGTGGTCTTCGAGGGCTAGCCGGCCTGCCCGCCGAAGACCGCGTTCACCAGCCGGTCCATCGCCTGCTGGAACGCCTTGGCCATGTCGACCTCGGTGTCCCCGGTGGTCACCGAGGCGGTCAGGGTCCGGCCGCCGTCGGGCGTGCCGTACATCAGCGCGCCGTAGCCCTGGGTGCCGCCGTTGTGGAAGTAGAGGGTGCCGCCGTCCGGGCCCTCCTGCGCACGCACGCCCAGGCCGAAGCCGGAGACCGGGTGCGTCTGGCGCATCTCGGCCAGCAGCGGGGCGGGCAGCAGCCTGCCGCCCATCAGCGCGGAGAAGAACGTGTGCAGGTCCTGGGTGGTCGAGATCATGTCACCGGAGCCGGGAATCCAGGACGGGTTCTGGCGGGCGACGTCGAGCACCTTCCACTGGCCGTCGTCCTCGTAGCGGATGTAGCCGTGCGCGTGCGGTCCGGGGATGTCCGGCGAGTCGCCGGGCACCACGGTGCCGTGCAGCCCGAGCGGCCGCAGGATCCGGCGGTCCAGCTCCTCGGCGAAGGAGCAGCCGGTGACCTGCTCGACCAGCAGCCTGGCCAGCGCGTAGTTGGTGTTGGAGTAGCTCCAGTCCGTGCCGGGCTCGAACCGCGCGGGCTTGGCCAGGCCCATCCGCACCAGCTCCGCCAGCTGGTAGCTGTGGAACCGCTTTTCCACCCATTCCTTGCCCTCAAAGGGAATCCCGCGCACGATCGTCCCGTCGGGGAAGAACTCGCCGGTGTAGCTGAACAGTCCGCTGGTGTGCGCCAGCATCATCCGCACCGTGATCCGTGGGTCCAGCGGGAGCTGCGGCAGGTAGCCGGCGACCGGCGCGTCCAGGCCGAGCTTGCCCTCGGCCACCAGTTGCAGGACCGCGGTGGCGGTGAAGGTCTTGGTGTTGCTGCCGATCCGGAACAGTCCGTCCGTCGGCGGCTTCGCGGTCTGGCCCAGCTCGCGCACCCCGGCGCTGCCGGCCCATTCGCCCCGCTCGTCGTGCACCCGCAGCTGCACTCCGGCGAAGCCCAGGTCGACGGCCTCCTCGATGGCGGTCTGCAGTTCCGGGCGATCGGTTCCGGTGATTTCAGGCATGGCTGTCCCCTCGTCTTGAGCAGGTGGGAAATCAGGAACGGCGGATGGTGATGCCGCCGATGGAGGTGTGCGCGCGCAGCTCGACGGTCTCGTCGGCGGGCGCGGGCTGGGCGGCGGTGGTCAGCAGGTTGTGCACCTGGCCGAACTTGGTGGTCACCGCGAGCCGCGCGGCGGTGCCCTCGGCGAGGCCGATCTCCAGGTCGCCGACCGCGGTGCCGAGCTCCACCACGCCGCGGATCACCTCGCCGAGCTGGATGCTGCCGTTGGAGGTCTTCGCCTCGACGCCCGAGCCCGCCCGGTCCACCGTGATGTCCCCGTTCGCCGAGCGCACCCGCACCTCGCCGGCCGCCGCGACGATCGTGGTGTCACCGTTGGAGTTCCGCACCACCACGGTGCCCTCGACTTCGCCGAGGCGGACCTTCCCGGTGCCGGTGCGGACGTCGGCGTCGCCGTCCACCGCGGCCGCGGTGACCTGACCGGCCGAGGTGACCACCCGCAACGCGCCGGTCCGCTCCACCCGCACGCTGCCGATACCGGTCTTGAACCGGCACTCGCCGAGCAGGCCCGTGCCGTGCAGGTCCCCGGCCTGCACCTCACCGGCGAACCGCGAACCGCTGGGCAGGTCGATGGACACCTCCACCGACCTGGTCTTGCGGGAGAAGTCGAACGGGCCTGCCTTCGGCCCGGTGACCCGGAGCACGCCGTCCGCGCACTCGACGCGGACCCGTTGTGCGGCCCGCACATCGGAGGTGTCGGCCGGGTTGCGCGGGCGCACCTCGACCGCGGTGTCGGTGCGGTCGCTCGCGGTGATCCGCACGCTGCCGACGCCGAGCTCAAGCGTGACGGAAACCGGTTCGGGCGTCTGGAAAGTAGGCATGGCTGTCCCCCAGGAAGGTGGTGTGGTGACCGGAGCTACGAGAACCAGCTCCATAGGTGCCACAATGGCACAGATATGGCACCACTGCAAGCCAGCTGGGCTCCATTCGCGCGCAAGCTGGCACCACTAAGAGGGAAAGTGCTGGTAAAGCGCGGCACCACTGAAAAGACCAGTGGTGCCAGCGCGCCACTCCAGTCAGGGGTGCAGGACGACCTTGATGGCTCCGGCGGCCCGGTCGCCCGCCACGCGGAAGGCCTCGGCGGCCTCGTCGAGGGGGAAGCGGTGGGTGATCACCGTCTGCGCGATCCCGGGGTTGGCGGCGAGCAGGGCCGCGGCCTGTTCGGTGTCACGGATGCCCTCGTGCCTGCTGTAGGCGATGGAGTTGAGGTAGGTCAGCTCCTTGACCAGGCTGACGATGCCCGGGATGGGCACGGTGTGCTGGTACACGCCCAGCAGCACCACGCGACCGCCGGGGCGGGCGAGCTCGGCGCACCGGGCGAGACCGGCCTCGGAGCCCGCGGCGTCGATCACCACGTCGTAGCCGCCGGTCACCGAGCCCGCGCCCAGGCGTTCCGCCGCCGTCCGCTGGTGCTCGTGGCGCGCCTCGAGATCGACCTCGAAGCCGTGCTGCCGGGCCGTTGCCGCGGCCAGTAACCCGATGCTGCCGCCGCCCACGACCGCCACCCGCTCCCCTGACTCCAGCGCCGCGCTGCGGACACCGTGCCCGGCCACCGACGCGGGCTCCACGAGGCAGGCGTCCCGCACGTCCAGACCGGGTGGCAGCCGGATCAGCATGTGCTCGGGAACCGTTACCGCATCGCACATGCCGCCGTCCCGGAAGATGCCGAGCGTGCCGTGCTCGGGGGCGTCGCACCGCTGGACGTGGCCGGCGCGGCACTGGTCGCACTCGCCGCAGTAGACCGTGGGCTCGACGGCGTAGGACTGGCCGTCGGCGGTGGTGCCGGCGAACTCGTGGCCGTAGTTGTAGCCCTGCACGCCACCCAGGGCGAAGTTGACGTCGGTCCCGCAGATGCCGATCGAGGCGACGGCGAGGCGGACCCCCGGACCTGCCGGCTCCTCGGCCTCGGCCACGACGATGCCCTGATCGGTGTTCCGTACCGCGCGCATGGTGTTCCCTTCCTCGTACCGTTATGCGAACGCGGTTAACTTAACTTAAGTGATGTGTGTTCGCATAGCGCTATCCTGGTCCGGTGGACGAACCGAGCAGGACCGCCGAGGCGCCCCGACCGGGAACTGCCGCCTGGTGGCTGGCCAGGGAGAGCGAACCCGCGCGGCAGCGCCGGCGGCGGTCACTGACCCTCGAGGGCATCCTCGACGCGTCCATGGCCCTGCTCGACGATCGCGGGGCCGCCGCGCTGACCATGCGCAACGTGGCCGAGGCGCTCGGCTGCACGCAGGCCTCGCTCTACCGGCACGTGCGCAACCGGGAAGAGCTGGTGACCCTGCTCGTCGACCGGGCGGTCAGCGTGGCCAGCGCGCCGCCGCCCGAGGACGCGGACTGGGCCGAGCAGGCGGCGTGGTCGGCCCGCCGGTTCCGCGAGCACCTGCGCAGGCATCCCGGCGTGGCCTCGCTGCTGCGCGGGACCGAGCGGCTCGGCCCCAACTCACTGGCCGGGATGCAGTACGCCCTCGCCCTGTTCATCGGCGCGGGCCTGCGCCCCGGCCTCGCCTCCGCCGCCGCCTCGGCGCTGGCCACCTTCGTCATCGGCTCGGTGCACTTCAACCTCGGACTCGACCGGCAGGACCCGGAGGAGAGGCGTCATCGGCGAGAGCTGTTCCGCTCCCGGGACGCCGCGGCCGTCCCGCTGCTCGTCCAGCACGCCGAGGTCCTCGCCGAGGTCGGCAGCGACGAGGAGTTCGAGGTCGGCCTCACCGCGCTGCTGACCGGCTTCCGCGCCCTGATCGAACACGCCGACGGCTACATCGCCGCGTCCGGCGACGACATCGGCCGGAGCGGGCGAGCGCCCTGACGCTGTACGGGCGCGACCAGCAACCCGGCGCCATCCCGGCGGTGTGGTCCTGTCCAGGTACGAGACGAGGCGCTGAGCGCGTCCGCTCAGGCGAGGAGCTCGGCGAGCTGGGCCATCTCGGCGGGCGGGTCCACCACCGGCTGGATGAGGAGCTCGTCGATGCCGGCCTGGCCCAGGGTGGTGATGCGGGCGCGGAGGTCCTCGCGGGTGCCGACCAGGGCCAGCATGTTCATCAGCGAGGGCAGGACCAGGTCGCGGTCCTGCGGTGCGATGCGCCCGAGGTAGCCGGGGTAGAGCTTGGTGTGCCGGTCCGGCGCGGTGGCGGTGGTGCCGCGCCGGTCGAGCAGTCGCCGCACCGCTTCGCGTTCCTCCGGGCCGAGCTGCTCGGCGAAAGAGGGTGCGTCGGCGGCGAAGGCCAGCAGCGACAGCACGAGGTGACCGGTCGCGTCGCGGGCCGCGTCGCCGTGCGGGTCCTCGCCCTCGCCGAGCACGTGCAGCGCGGTGACCAGGTAGGAATCCGTGGCGGAGCCGGGGTGCCGGGCGGCGTGACGGCGGGCGTCGTGCAGCGCGTGCCAGGCGGCGGGATCCAGCAGGCCGAAGGAGATCAGGCCGGTGCCGCGGCGGCCGGCCACGGCGGCGGCCTTCGGTCCGAGCGCGGCCACCACGAACTCGATCGGGTCGGTGGCGTTCACCTGCGCCCCGGCGTGCAGGAACCGGACGTCGCGGACCCGGTCACCTTCGCGGTACCCGGTCGAGCCTCCGGCGCACAGGTCCTGCAGCGCGGTGGTGAACTCCTCGAGTGTGGCCACCGTGGCCGGCGGCATGCCCAGCGTGCGCCGGGCGGTGTTCCCGGTGCCGACCCCGCAGACGATCCGGCCCGGTGCCAGGGCGTTGAGGCTGGCGAACCCGCTCGCGGCGGCCGGGGCCGAGCGCAGCCCCGGCGAGGTCACGCCGATGCCGAGCTTGATCCGGCTGGTGGCCTTCGCACACAGTCCGAGGGCGACGAAGGGGTCGCCGTGCACCATTGGGGTGTCGTTGACCCAGAAACTGTGCAGGCCCAGCTCCTCGGCCAGCACGGCGAGGTCCTCCACACCGGGCTGAGCCGTGACCACGACGCCTGCGCGCATGGCGCCCGTCAGCCCTGGGCCAGGTCGGTGAAGCGGCTGTAGTGCAGCTGGTGGGCGACCACGATGGTCGCGGTGGGGCCTGCTCGGTGCTTGGCGATGATCAGGTCGGCCTCGCCCGCGCGCGGGTCGTCGCGTTCCCAGGCGTCCGGGCGGTGGATCAGCATCACCATGTCGGCGTCCTGTTCCAGCGAGCCGGACTCGCGGAGGTCGGAGAGCATCGGGCGCTTGTCCGTGCGCTGTTCCGGGCCTCGGTTCAGCTGGCTCATCGCGACCAGCGGCACCTCCAGCTCCTTGGCCAGCAGCTTGAGGTTTCGGGAGAACTCGGAGACTTCCTGCTGCCGGGACTCGACCTTCTTGCCGGAGGTCATCAGCTGCATGTAGTCCAGCACGATCAGCTTGAGGTCGTGCCGCTGCTTGAGCCGCCTGGCCTTGGCCCTGATCTCCATCATGGTCATGTTCGGCGAGTCGTCGATGAACAGCGGCGCCTCGCTGATCTCGCTCATCCGCCTGGCCAGCCGGGTCCAGTCGTCGTCGGTCATCCGGCCACCGCGCATGTCCGCCAGCCGGATCCTGGCCTCGGCGGAGAGCATGCGCATGACGATCTCGGTCTTGCTCATTTCCAGCGAGAAGATGACGCTGGACATGCCGTGCTTGATCGAGCAGGAGCGGGCGAAGTCCAGGCCGAGGGTGGACTTGCCGACGCCGGGACGGGCCGCGACGATGATCATCTGGCCCGGGTGCAGGCCGTTGGTCAGCGCGTCCAGGTCCATGAAGCCGGTGGGCACGCCCAGTGCGTTGCCGCCTCGGCTGGCGATCGCGTCGATCTCGTCCATGGTGGGCTGGAGCAGGTCCTCCAGCGCCACGTAGTCCTCGGTGGTGCGCCGCTCGGTGACCTCGTAGATGGCCGCCTGCGCCCGGTCCACCACCTCGGTCACGTCGGAGCCCTCTGCCCCGTGGTGGCCCAGCTGGACGATCTTGGTGCCGGCCTCGATCAGCCGCCGCAGCACCGCCTTCTCCGCCACGATCTCGGCGTAGTAGCCCGCGTTGGCCGCGGTGGGCACGGTGGCGATCAGGGTGTGCATGTACGGCGCGCCGCCGACCCGCAGCAGCTCGCCCCTGCGCTCCAGCTCGGCCGAGACGGTGATCGCGTCGGCGGGCTCGCCCCTGGTGTAGAGGTCGAGGATGCACTCGTAGACCGACTGGTGCGCGGGCCGGTAGAAGTCGTTCGGGCGGACCACCTCGACCACGTCGGCGATGGCGTCCTTGGACAGCAGCATGCCGCCCAGCACCGACTGCTCGGCCGCGAGGTCCTGCGGTGGTTGCCGCTCGAAGCCGCCGGAGGAGTCGCCGCCCCTGAAGTCACGGTCGTCCACCACGGCCACGGTCGTGCACCTCCACCAAAGCTCGAGCCCACCAGGATTCTGCTTGCGACCCCTGACAAGACGGCCGCCGGCCCGAGCAGCTCGGCCCGGCCCAGCCGTCACCGCGGGCGCGCAGTCGCGACGCTAGGTCCCCCGTCTGGAGCAGGCAAACCAGCCTGTGGATCGACCTGTGGGCAGCCTGGGGATGGTTGTGCACAGCTGGCCACAAGCGTCCCGTGCCCTGTGGACAACTTGGGGAGAACCTGCGAGGAAAAATCAAAGCCCGCTGGTCAGGGCCTGTGTGTGCGATGTGGAAAAACTAACCGGAACTCGGCCCGGCGTGTCGCGTATAACCGCGTTTACGGCGTGTCGCGGGCCGGGTGTCACAACTGACAAAACGTGCTGTGACGCTGAGACAAACGAGCACAGGCGCCTCCCGGATGGAGTAGCCCCGTTCGGGCGGCGCCTGTGCTCGATGTCGAGCAGAGCGTGCTCAGCCTGCGGCAACCACGAGGTTGACGTTGGCGGTGACCTCCGGGTGCAGGCGCACCGCGACGGTGTGCTTGCCGGTGGTCTTGATGTGGCCGGAGGTCTCGACCGAGCGCTTGTCCAGCGCCGGTCCACCAGCGGCCTTGATCGCGGCCACGATGTCCGCGGTGGTGACCGAGCCGAACAGCTTGCCGCCACCGGCCGCGGCGCGGCCGGTCAGCTGCACGGAGCCCAGGCCGTCGAGCGTGGCCTTGACCTCCTTGGCGTGGTCCAGGTCGCGGATCTTGCGACCCTCCTGCGCCCTGCGGATGGCCTGCACCTGCTTCTCCGCGCCCTTGGTGGCCACGATGGCCAGGCTGCGGGGCAGCAGGAAGTTGCGGCCGTAGCCGTCCTTCACCTCGACGATGTCACCAGGACCACCGAGGCCGGTCACGTCAGCGGTGAGAATGAGCTTCATCGCCAACTCCTCTCTATGGTCTGGTCAGCGAGCGGTCGAGGTGTAGGGCAGCAGCGCCATCTCGCGCGAGTTCTTCACCGCGATGGCGACGTCCCGCTGGTGCTGGGAGCAGTTGCCGGTGACCCGGCGGGCACGGATCTTGCCGCGGTCGGAGATGAACTTCCGGAGCAGCGCGGTGTCCTTGTAGTCGATCAGGTGCGCGGTCTTGTCCTTGCAGAACGCGCAGACCTTCTTCTTCGGCTTGCGCACAGGCGGCTTAGCCATGTGTCGTCCTCCTGGAGCTGGACGTGGTCGTGTTCGGAGTCTCGAGGGGTGCGGAGCAGGAGCGCTGGCGAGGCAACCGGATCAGAACGGCGGCTCGTCGTTGAAGCCGCCACCGCCACCGGAGCTGGCAGGCGGCGCGGAGCCCCACGGGTCGTCCGCGGGCGCGCTGCCGCCGCCGGAGGAGCCGTACCCACCGCCGCCGCCACCACCGCCGCCACCGCGACTGGCGCGGTTGACCTTGGCCGTGGCGTAGCGCAGCGAGGGGCCGATCTCGTCGACCTCCAGCTCGATGACGGTGCGCTTCTCGCCTTCCTTCGTGTCGAAGGAGCGCTGGCGCAGGCGTCCCTGGGCGACCACGCGCATACCGCGGGTCAGGGACTCGGCGACGTTCTCCGCCGCCTGGCGCCAGATGCTGCACCGCAGGAACAGCGCTTCGCCGTCCTTCCACTCGCCGCTGGCGCGGTCGAGCGTGCGGGGCGTGGAGGCGATGGTGAAGCTCGCCACGGCCGCGCCGGACTGGGTGAAGCGCAGTTCCGGATCGGCGGTCAGGTTCCCGACCACCGTGATTACCGTCTCACCAGCCATGATTCAGCGCTCTCCCGCCGTCAGGCCTTGGGGCCCTTGGACGCCTTGGCAGCAGCCTTCGCGGCGGCCTTGGCGAACTTGGCGGGGTCGCGGCGCAGGACCTTGGTGCGCAGGACGGTGTCCTGCAGGCCCAGCTGGCGGTCGAGCTCCTTGACCGCGTCCGGCGTGCTGTTGATGTCGATGACCGCGTAAATCCCCTCAGGGGACTTGTTGATCTCGAACGACAACCGGCGCTTGCCCCAGACATCGACCTTCTCCACGTTCCCGCCCGAAGTGCGGATGACGTTGAGGAAAGTGTCCAGCGTGGGAGCGACAGTGCGCTCGTCCACGTTGGGGTCCAGGATGACCATCAGTTCATAGTGACGCACGTAGACCTCACCTCCTGTGGACTAATCGGCCACGGACGTTCCGTGGCAGGAGGGTCGTCGCGTCAGCAACCCGAGCAGGCTAACAGCCCAGTGCCCGTTGCTCCCAATCGGCGATCAGACGGTCCGCCGAAGTACCCAGGTACGCACCAGCGCGGCGGTCACCATGGCCAGCATCAGCACCGCGACCAGCACCGGAGCGGCCACCCGCCCAGCGCCGTCGGTGGGCAGCGCGCGGGCCTGACCGGCCGAGGCCACCCCGTCGCCCGCCGGCAGCCCGTAGGCCCCCGGCGAGCCGGGCGAGGCCTGGCCGTAGCGGTCGCCCGGCGCCAGCGCGCCGAGTCCGCCGGGCGTGGCCACCGGCAGCCCCGAGTAGTCGTAGAGCGGCACCCGGCCGTAGTCGTAGAGGCCGCCGCCCTCGAGGCGCGGCAGCTGGAAGTCCGGGATCGGCGTGCCCGAGCCGGGCGTGCCGGGAGCGGACGTGCCCGGGTTGGTGCTGCCGGGCGGCGGGGTGCCGGTGCCGGGCTTGCCGGGTCCCGGCTGACCGGGGTTGGTGGTGCCGGGCGGGGGCTTCGGCGTGGTCGAGCCGCCGCCCGGCAGGTTCTTGGCCCCGTCCTGGATCGGCGCGACCGCGGTGTTCAGCGTCTTGACCGTCACCCCGCAGCCGCCGCTGAGCACCTGCTGCACGCCCTTGACCACCTCGCCGAGGATCGGCCCGAGCAGCGGGATCTTGCGCAGCGCGTCCACCACCCCGATGGCGATCTGGCCGCCGGTGATGAA
Organism: Crossiella sp. NPDC003009; assembly: GCF_053591555.1. NCBI lineage: Bacteria > Bacillati > Actinomycetota > Actinomycetes > Pseudonocardiales > Pseudonocardiaceae > Crossiella > Crossiella sp. NPDC003009. Next base: position 71,241 of record NZ_JBSFUA010000007.1, read on the forward strand.
CCCGCCCTTGCCGTCGGGCACCGCGCCGATCGGGATCGGCGGCAGCGCGCGCACCGCCTTGTCCACCGCGCCGGCCAGCGGCGGCCCGAGCAGCGGCACCCGCTTGACCACCTCGACCACCGGCGCGGCCACCGCGCCCGCGCTGAGCTGGATCGGCTGGCCCGGTTTGCCCTGGACGGTGGCCGAGCAGTCGCCGATCACGATCGGTTCCGCGGCCGCCGCCGAACCGGCGAAACCCACCAGGCTCACCAGCGCGAGCAGGGTGGAAGCCACGGAAAGCCGTGCGAGTCGAGCGAGCATGCCCATCCCTCTCCGGAGCCCTGCTTGCCAGGGGCGACCGTGTCGCAGCCGTACCGACCGGTAACGTCTCTGGGTCCAACGACGGTAGGTCGACTAAGTGACGGTTGCCACTCCAATCCATGACGGAATGGCACACAAGACTCCACTCGGGGCGTGGCCGTCAGGGGCGCCCACTACGCTCTCGGCATGCGCATCGGGGCACACGTCGCCGACGACAATCCGCTCGGCTCGGCGCAGGACCGCGGCGCCGAGGTCGTCCAGTTCTTCCTGTCCAACCCGCAGAGCTGGGAGTCACCCAAGCCGCACCCGCAGGCCGAGGCCCTGCGGGAGGCCGGGATCTCGGTCTTCGTGCACTCGCCGTACGTGATCAACGTGGCGTCGCTGAACAACCGGATCCGCATCCCCTCCCGCAAGTCGGTGGTGCAGCAGGCCGAGGCGGCCAAGGCTTCCGGCGCGCTCGGCCTGGTGGTGCACGGCGGGCACGTGACCAAGGGCGACGACCCGGCCGACGGCATCGCGAACTGGCGCAAGCTGTTCGAGCGGCAGGCCGAGGCAGGCGGGTTCGCGGTGCCGGTGCTGATCGAGAACACCGCGGGCGGCGACAACGCGATGGCCCGCAAGTTCGACATGCTGGCCAGGCTGTGGGACGCCGTCGGCGAGTTCGGCGCGGGCTTCTGCCTGGACACCTGCCACGCGCACGCCGCCGGTGAGGACCTGGTCGGCATCGTGGAGCGGGTCAAGGGGATCACCGGCCGGATCGACCTGGTGCACCTGAACAACTCCAGGGACGAGTTCGGCTCCGCGCGGGACCGGCACGCCAACATCGGCACCGGCACCATCGACCCGGCCGTGCTGGCCGCGGTGGTCAACACCGCGCAGGCGCCGGTGGTAGTGGAGACCCCAGGCGACGGGCAGGCCGGCGACATCGCCTACCTGCGTGCCCAGCTACCCGCGTGACCCGCTTCGGCAGGACCGCGCTCGCCGCGCTGGTCCTGCTGTGCGGACTGCTGCTGCTCGGCGGCTACGCGAACAAGGCGCGCTGCGCCGGCCCTGAGTTCGACCAGTGGGGCCGCAGCGCGCCGGAGTACGCCAACCGGCACGGCGAGCTCTGCTACTCCGACGTGCAGCACCTGTGGCTGGGCCGGGACGTGGACCGGCACGTCTTCCCCTACCTGGGCGGCGGCCTCGACGAGCAGGGCCAGCTGACCGGCGGCTCGGTGGAGTACCCGGTGCTCACCGGCCTGCTGATCTGGGCAGGGGCGGTCTTCGCGAACAACGACGCCGACTTCCTCTTCTACTCCAGCCTGCTGCTGGCCCCCTTCGGCCTGCTCATCGCCTGGCTGCTGGGCAGCCTCTCCGGCTGGCGCGCGCTGATCTGGGCGCTGGCGCCCGGCCTGGTGCTGCACGCCTTCCACAACTGGGACCTGCCCGCGGTGGCCTGCGCGGTCGGCGCGGTGTACGCGGTGCACCGGGGCTGGGGCCGGGAGGGCGCGAGCAGGCCGCTGGTGGAGCGGGCCATGGTGGCCGGGGTGCTGCTCGGCCTTGGCGCGGCGCTGAAGCTGTACCCGGGTTTCTTCGCGCTGCCGCTGGCGCTGTACGTGCTCACCGGCGGGCCGGACGGCCGCTGGCTGCCGAGGGGGCGGCGCTGGGACATCCCCGGCGCGCTCCGGGTGCTGGCCGCGACCGCGGTCACCGTGGCGCTGGTGAACCTGCCGTTCGCGGTGCTGGGTTATGAGGGCTGGCGGGCCTCCTTCGTCTTCCAGCAGGAGCGCAAGGTCGACATCACCACCAACTCGATCTGGTTCTGGGCCTTCCGGCCGGCCTCCGACCCGGCCAACACCGACTTCCAGCAGCTGGTCAGCTGGCTCTCGCCGACCCTGATCTGCCTGGCCTTCCTGCTGGCCTGCCTGGTCGGCTGGCTGCGCTGGACCGGCACCGGGGAGTACCCGTGGGTCGGCGTCTCCGGCGCGATGCTGTGCGGGTTCCTGTTGCTGCACAAGGTGCACTCGCCGCAGTACACGTTGTGGCTGCTGCCCTTCTTCGTGCTGCTGGCGGTGCGCTGGGGCTGGGTGCTGGCCTACACCGTGGCCGACCTGGCGCTGGGCACCGGCGTGTTCCTCTGGTACCACGCGATCGAGTTCCAGCTGCCCATGTCGATCTACGACAGCCTGCCCGCACAGGCGGTGATGATCGGCGTCTGGGGCAAGGTCGCGCTGCTGCTCGGCCTGTTCCTGGTGCTGCCGGGCAGCCGGGTCACCTTCGAGCCGGAATCGGCGGAACGGCGGATGGCCACGCTCCCAGGCCGCTGATTAGGTCGGATGAGTCCCGTCTAGGTGGCTGTAGGAGGCTCGCGGATGGTGTCGAACGGTAAGCGCTGGCTGGTCGCACTGGGTGTGGTCGCGTTGCTGTCCTCGGGCGGCCAGGCCGTCGGTGAGCAGCAGGCGCCCGCGCCACCGGGCAACTGGGTCGGCACCTGGGCGGCCGCCCCCTCGGCCGCGGTGCCCAACACCGAGTCCGGCTATCCCAACTACTCGATCCGCAACATCGTGCACACCAGCATCGGCGGCTCTCAGGTCCGGGTCCGGCTGTCCAACGCCTTCGGTCGCGCGCCGGTGCTGTTCGGGCAGGTCACGGTCGCGCTGGCGGCGGGTGCGGACACCCCGAACGCGGTGCCCGGCACCATGCGCACGCTGACCTTCGGCGGCGAGCGGGAGATCACCGCGCCGCCGTTCGCCGACGTGCTCAGCGACCCGGTCGCGCTGACCGTGCCGCCGGATGCCAACCTGCTGGTCACCACCTTCACCCCGAACCCCTCCGGCCCGGTCACCTACCACTCGCTGACCATGCAGAACTCCTACTTCACCCGCAACGGCAACCACGCCGCCGCGGAGTCGGGGTCGGCGTTCACCGAGCAGACCCGGCAGTGGCACTACGTCTCCGGTGTGGACGTGCGCGCGCCGGGCGTGCGCGGCAGCGTGGTGGCCCTCGGCGACTCGATCACCGACGGCGCGAACTCCACCTGGGGCGCCAACCTGCGCTGGCCGGACCAGCTCGCGGACCGGATGAAGGCCGGTCCCGCGCACCTGCGGCTGGGCGTGCTCAACGCCGGGATCAGCGGGAACCGGCTGCTGCTGGACGGCGGCAGCGCCGGGGTGAACGCGCTGGCCAGGCTGGACCGGGACGTGCTGACCGCCACCGGCGCCCGCACGGTGATCGTGTTCGAGGGCATCAACGACATCCAGCAGACCCCGCACCAGACCGACCCGAACCGGATCATCGCCGCGCTCAAGCAGATCGCGCAGCGGGCCAAGGACCGGGGGTTGCGGGTGCTCGGCGCGACCATCACCCCGTTCAAGGGCTGGTACTCCTACAGCGAGCAGCTGGAGGCCACCCGGCAGGCGGTCAACCGCTACATCCGCAACAACACCGACTACGACGGCCTGATCGACTTCGACGCCACCATCCGGGACCCGCAGGACCCGCAGCGGATCAAGCCCGAGTACGACCAGGGCGACCACCTGCACCCCGGTGACGCCGGGTTCAAGGCGATGGCGAACGCGGTCAACCTGTCATCGCTGTAGCCGTGGCCTCGGCCTGCTCGCGCCGCTTCTTCGCGGTGCGGGCAGGCCCGAGTACGAACGCATCCGGCGCGCCGTCCAGCGGACCACCTGCCGGATCGTCCACGCCGAAGGCGCGTACCCGGTCCAGCGCGGGCCGGTAGATCTCGCGCAGCACCAGCACGCACAGCAGGACCACGAAGATGTCCCTGACCACCACCGCGCCCAGGAACCAGTCCTGCGGCAGGCCCTTGTTGTCCGGGCCGAGGTAGAAGTACATCCGGGGCGCCCACACCAGGGCGTCCACCGCCATCCAGGCCAGCAGCAGCCGCCAGCGGGGCAGCGCGAGCACGGCCAGCGGCACCAGCCACAGCGAGTACTGCGGGCTCCACACCTTGTTGGTCAGCAGGAACGCCGCCACCACCAGGAAGGCCAGCTGCGCCACCCTGGGCCGCCGCGGCGCGGACAGCGCCACCCAGCCGATGCCCGCGCAGCACAGCAGGAACAGCACCGCGGTGACCGTGTTCAGCACGGTCGGGGTGGCGCCCGCCGGCAGCGGGCCGTCGAAGCCGCTCCAACCGGTGAAGTACTGCACGACGTTGTAGAGGCTGTCCGGGTCCACCCCGCGCTCGGAGTTGAGCCGGAAGAACTCCCGCCAGCCGTCCGGGTAGAGGTAGAAGATCGGCGCGTTCACCGCGCCCCAAGCCAGCGCCGCGGTCCAGGTGGTCCGCCACCAGTGCCCCATCCGCCCCGATCTCAGGCACAGCACGAGCAGCGGTCCGAGGAAGAACAGCGGGTACAGCTTCGCCGCCGCGCCCAGCCCCAGCAGCACCCCGGCCAGCCCCGGCCGGTTGCGCGCCCAGGCCAGCAGCGCCACCGCGGCGAAGCCGGTGGCCAGGGTGTCGAAGTTGGTGAAGGCGTGCACCACCACCAGCAGCGAGACCGCGGCGATGGCGGTGTCCCACGGCCGCCGCCCGGTGAGCTTGAAGGTGGCCCAGATGGTGACCAGCCAGGCCAGCGCCAGCCACAGCGAGCTGAAGTTGAAGTAGACGATCACCGCCATGGCATTCGGCAGCCAGCCGCTGTTGGCGATGGCCACCCAGCCGTGCGCGAGCTGGGCGTTGAACCACTGGAACAACCCGGAGATCACCGGGTACTCCATGTAGCGCACCTGCCCGTTGTCCTCCACCCAGGAGGTCTTGTACGGGAACAGCCCCTTGTCCAGCCGCTCGGCGGTGTAGAGCGGAACGGTGTCGGAGTAGCACATCGCCACGTACTGCCGGGAGTCCCGCCAGTCCAGCTGGGTGACACCCTGGTCGTCCACGTACTCCTGCACACACGGCGCCTTGGCCGTGTACGCCAGCGCCAGGGTCAGCGTGGCCAGCAGCAGCACAACCCGCAACGGCGTCCAGAACCAGTGCCGCCCGATCACCGCATGCCGCCCCAGCATCCCGCCAAGCGGCCTGCTGGCCTGCCGCGCCAACGGCTCCGACCAGGTAGCCACCTCCCGCTCCCGCGGCGTCAGCGACTCGGTGTCCGCGATCCGCTTGGGCGGCGCGGGCGGCGCTTCGCTGACTCCGACGGTGGCCTGCGGCTCGGGCTGCTCCGATGCATGGGACACCTCGCGGATGCTACGGGTTCGGCCGGGGTGCCTGGGTGAGCCGGTGCGATCCAGCCGGAACAGGAAGGCGGGGAGGTGAACCAGCACCTCCCCGCCCCGGGTCATCCTTCGCCGTTGCCGCCCCGGCCGCGGCCGGGCGGGTCACCACCGGGTGGGTCCTCCCCGGTGGTCCTGGACGGCCTGGTCGGCGTGGTGGTCGGCTTGCAGCTCGGCCACGGCCAGACCCCACAGGTGGGGTTCGGGTTGCTGGTGGTCGGCTTGGAGCTGGTCGGCTGCTCGCTGCTGCTGGTCGGCGGGGCCGAGGAGCTCGTGGGGGTGGAGCTGGTCGAGGCGTTGCTGGTGGTGGTCACCGGCGCCTCGAACTGGCCGATCGGCTTGGCGGCGGGGAAGGGTTCGACCTTGGTGCCGTTGAGGTAGGCGTCCATGAACTCCTTCCAGACCGCACCCGGCTCGTCCTTGCCGTACATGTCCTTCGGCGCCACCAGCCTGCCGGTCTGGGAGTTCCAGCGCCCCTTGAGGATCTCGTTGTAGTCGGTGCCCACCCAGACCGCGGTGGAGACCGACGGGGTGTAGCCGACCATCCAGGCACGGGAGTTGTGGCTGCTGCCCTTCTCCTTCTCGTACTGGTGGGTGCCGGTCTTGGCGGCCGAGGGCCGGTTCTTGTCCAGCGGCAGCCTCGAGTACCCGGCCACCGGCTTGAGCGCCTCGGTCACGTTGCGCGCGATGTCGGTGTTGCGCTGGGTGTCGGACTGGTCGAAGGCGGGCTTGGCAGCCTTGTCGAACTGGTACTTCACGTTGCCGGCCGCGTCGGTCACCTTGGCCACGAAGTGCTGCTCGAACTTCATGCCGTCGTTGGCGAAGGTCGCGTACGCCGCGGACATGTCCATGGTCCGGACCTCGTAGCCGCCCAGCGCGATACCCGCGGACGGCGAACCGCCGTTGCCGAGGCCGAGGCTCGGCTTGTTGTTGATCTCGGTCGGGATCCCGGCCTCGTGTGCGGCGTTGGCCACCGTCTTGGTGCCCACCTTCAGCGCGAGGTCGACGAAGGCGGTGTTGACCGAGAACTCGGTCATCTGCCGGATCGAGCACATGGTGCACTCGTACCCGCGGCTGGCGTTGGACACGGTGTACGCGCTGCTGCCCTTGCCGAAGGTGCGTGGCGAGCTGCTGTCGAAGGTCGAGCCGAGGCCGATGTCCTTCTCCAGCGCCGCCGCGACCACGAAGGCCTTGAACGAGGAGCCCGGCGGCTGGGATGCCTTGGCGTAGTCGGTGCCTTTGCCGTCCCGGCTGCCGTAGTAGGCCAGCACGCCGCCGGTCTTCGGGTCGGTCGCGACCAGGGCCGAGCGCAGGTTGCCCGGTTGGCCGTCGGCGAAGACCACCTTCTGCACGGCGGCCTCTGCGGCCTCCTGGGCCTTCTTGTCGATCGTGGTGGTGATCGTGTAGCCGTTCTTGCGGAGCGCCGTCGCGCTGATCTTGTTGCGTTCCAGCTCGGCCTCGACCTGCTGCTGGATCAGCGCCTTCGGGCCGTCCGGACCGCCCTTGGCCCTGATCGCCTCCCTGCGGTCGCGCAGCTGGCCGGGCTTGTCGCCGTCCTCGGGGAACTGCATCTGGTCCCGGGCGGCCTTCGGGACCTTGCCGTTCTCGACCATCTTGTCGAGCACGTCGTTCCAGCGCTTGACCGACTTCTCCCGGTTGATCGCCGGGTCCCACTCGTACGGGCGCTGGATGACCGCGGCCAGCAGGGCGGCTTCCTCAGGGCGGTTGATGTCCTTGGCGCTCTTGTTGAAGTACGCCTTGGCCGCCGCCTCGATGCCGTCGGCGCCACGGCCGAAGGCGATCACGTTGAGGTAGTTGGTGAGGATGTCCTTCTTCTCGTACTGGGTGTCCATCTTGGCGGCCTTGACCAGCTCGATGAACTTGCGGGTCAGTGACCGCTCGTCGTCGCCGGTGGAGATCTTGATGTACTGCTGGGTGATGCCGGAGCCACCGCCGGTGCCGCCGGTGAGGTTGTTGAACACCGCGCGCAGGATGCCGATCGGGTCGAAGCCCGGGTTCTCGTAGAAGTTCTTGTCCTCGGTCGAGAGCACCGCTTCCTTGATGACCTGCGGGATCTCCTCGTACTTCAGCTGGACCCGCTCACCACCCTGCGGCACGATCCTGCCGAGCTCGCTGCCGTCCGCGTAGTTGATCGTGACGACCTGCTTGACGTCGGCGAAGACCTCTTCGGGCGTTTTCACCGTGACGAACTGGTAGGCGATCACGAAGGCCAGCACCGGGGCGATGATGCCGATGGCGGCCAGCACGTAGCCGGTGCGGCGGACCCGGCGCCAGATCTTCTTCTTGCGCAGTTTCCGTTCCTCCTCCGGGCTCAGCTCGTCGGCTTGGACGACGTGGGTGTCGTCGTAGTCCGGGTCGCCCGGCAGGGGTTCGCGGTGGGTGAGCAGCTCTGGCTCACGCGGGTAGCCGTCGTCGACCGGGGGGAGCATGTCGGTGGGCATGTCCGACGGGTGCTGCTGGCGGGGCGGGCCGCCGAAGCCGCCGTTCGGGCCAGGGCCGCCGGGGCCACCGTTGAACGGGGGGCGCTGGCCGGGCGGCATGGGCGCGCCGCCGGGCGGCGTGTTCGGACCACCGTGGCCCATCGGCGCGCCGCCGGGCGGGGTGTTCGGGCCGCCGTGGCCCATCGGGCCGCCGGGACCCATGGGCATGCCGGGGGGTGGCATCGGGCCGCCGCGGGGCGGGGTGCCTGGACCGCCGGGGGGCATGGGCCTGCCGCCCTGGGGCGGCATCGGGGGGCGCGGGCCGCCGGGCGGCGGGCCGTGTGGCCCACCCGGCGGCGGGCCCTGGCGGGGGCCCGGTGGCGGAGTGTCGTCTTCGTCCCAGTTGGGCACCCACTGACCGGTGTGCTCACCGGTCTCCTCGGGTCCACCCGGTCGGCCGTCACGCCGTCGGTCGTCGCGCTCGTTCACGAAAAGGCCCTTCCACCGCCGTCGCACGGTGCGACGTCGTTTGGCGGTCGTTCGTCAGTACGTACCAGCGACATGAGCTGGATCACTCCGCGGCGGTCTTCCTTTGGGAGCTGCCGCTGCGCAGGCCACCCGTCCCCAGGACGTATGACTGCACCAGGTGGTTCCAGCTGCAGGTGCGGCACACCTCGACTACGTAAACGCTGAACTCCACAAAAAGGGTTGCCATGCGCGCGAGTTCTTCAGCTGTGCGGGCCGAGCCCGCCGCGTGCTTGAGCTCGTCGCCGTACACCCAGGACACCAGCGTCAGGGGTTCCTTGCGGCACACAGGACAGGTCACCGTGCTGGGTTCGCCGTGGAACTTCGCCGCTCGGAGCAGGTATGGACTGGCGTCGCACACCTCCATGACCCCAGACCGGCCGGAGTAGACCTCCGCGAGCAGCGCACGGCGCTGCAACGCGTAGTCGACCACCTGCCGCTGGGTTCGCACCCCATCAGACTACGTGGCTGGCACAAGGTCCCGGTGAGCCGTTCAGGGCAGTGCCGGCGGGGCGTTGCCCATCTCACGCCCCGAGGCTGGTGGCTTCGATGTATCGGCCCGATATAGTCCGCCTGTTTGTCAGCCGAGCCAGGAGGAGGTGCCAGATGCTGGAGCTGGCGATCCTCGGCATCCTGCACCGGGCCCCCATGCACGGCTACGAGCTGCGAAAACAGCTGGGCTGCCTGCTGTGCGGGCACCGGCCTGCCTTCTCCTTCGGCTCGCTCTACCCCACCCTGCGCCGGTTGCAGGACGCTGGGCTGATCGCCGAGGACGGCGGGGGCGCGGCAGCCACCGGGGGCCGGGCGCGGCGGGTCTACGGGCTCAGCGCGGCCGGCCGGGAGCACTTCGCCTGCCTGCTCGCCGAGGTGCAGCCGCAGCACTGGGAGGACGACTGCTTCGGCGTCCGCCTGGCCTTCTTCTCCCGCACGCCGCCCGCGACGCGGCTGCGGATCCTGGAGGGCAGGCGGCGCTGTGTGGCGGAACGGCGGGAACGGATCCAGTCCACGCTGGACCGCTCCTGCGAGCACGTCGACCACTACACCCGGCAGTTGCAGCGGCTCGGCCTTGACGGCGCCGACCGCGAGGTGCGGTGGCTGGACGAGCTGATCGAGGCGGAACACCGCCAGCCATGAGGATGACTGTGAAGGAGGACCCGGCCATGTCCGGAGACCGCCGCAAGGTGCGGGTGGCCATCGTCGGCGTCGGGAACTGCGCCGCCTCGCTGGTGCAGGGCGTGCAGTACTACCGCGACGCCGACCCCGGCAGCCGGGTGCCCGGCCTGATGCACGTGCAGTTCGGCGACTACCACGTGCGCGACATCGAGTTCGTGGCCGCCTTCGACGTGGACGCCAAGAAGGTCGGCGCCGACCTGTCCGAGGCGATCCTGGCCAGCGAGAACAACACCATCAAGATCTGCGACGTGCCGCCGCTGGGCGTGCCGGTGCAGCGCGGGCACACCCTGGACGGGCTGGGCCACTACTACCGGGAGACCATCCAGGAGTCCGACGAGCAGCCGGTGGACGTGGCGCGGGCCTTACGCGAGGCCGAGGCCGACGTGCTGGTCTCCTACCTGCCGGTGGGCTCGGAGGCGGCGGACCGCTTCTACGCCCAGGCCGCCATCGACGCGCGGGTGGCCTTCGTGAACGCGCTGCCGGTGTTCATCGCCAGCGACCCGGTGTGGGCGGAGAAGTTCCGCGCCGCCGGCGTGCCGATCGTGGGCGATGACATCAAGTCCCAGGTCGGCGCGACCATCACGCACCGGGTGCTGGCCAAGCTGTTCGAGGACCGGGGCGTCATCCTGGACCGCACCATGCAGCTCAACGTGGGCGGCAACATGGACTTCATGAACATGCTGGAGCGGGACCGCCTGGAGTCCAAGAAGGTCTCCAAGACCCAGGCGGTCACCTCCCAGGTCGAGCACGACCTCGGTGCCCGCAACGTGCACATCGGCCCGTCGGACTACGTGGCCTGGCTGGACGACCGCAAGTGGGCCTACGTCCGGCTGGAGGGCCGCGCCTTCGGCGACGTGCCGCTGAACCTGGAGTACAAGCTGGAGGTCTGGGACTCGCCCAACTCCGCGGGCGTGATCATCGACGCGGTGCGCGCGGCCAAGATCGCGCTGGACCGCGGTATCGGCGGCCCGGTGCTCTCCGCCTCCTCCTACTTCATGAAGTCCCCGCCGGAGCAGTACGACGACTCCGCGGCCAGGGAGAAGGTCGAGCGGTTCATCCGCGGCGAGGACTGAGCGGACGGGGGCCGCGGTCAGCCGCGGCCCCCGACCGGTTCGGCGAAGTCGATCCGGTGGTCGAAGATCCACGAGTGGCCGCTGGTGCGGGACAGGCGCCGGAGCACCACGCGCAGAGCCAGGTCCCGCAGCGCGACCGCGACCGGGTTGGTCAGGGTCTTCAGCCCGCCGCGCCGCTGCCCCGCGGCGATGATCTTCTCCACCCGAGGCCTGCGCAGCTGCTCGAACCGGCGCAGCGCGGGCTCGGGCTCCGGCAGGTCGCGCAGGCACTGGGCCAGGGTGATCGCGTCCTCGATGGCCATCGCCGCGCCCTGCCCGCTGGAGTTCGGCACCGCGTGCGCCGCGTCGCCGATCAGGCCGACCCGGCCGCTGGTCCAGCGCGGCAGGTTCGCCAGGTCGTAGAGGCCGTAGGGCTGGAACCAGCTCGACTCGCTGCCGGCCAGGATCGTGGTCGCGTCCGGCAGCTGACCGGCGAACCGCTCGATGAGGTGCTGCCGCCAGTACGCGGGCCCGCGCGCGGTGATCTCCGCGCGGCTGAGCTCCGGGTGCGGGAAGTTGACGCCCCAGTACACGTCGCCGTCCGGCGCGGTGCCGTAGAGGAAGAAGCCCCGCCTGCCGAACACCATCCGGCCAGTGGCCGCGGGGGTGGGCCGGACCGGCAGCCCGGAGGTCCAGCCGCCGAGGCCGAGCAGGCCGGAGTAGCGGGGCGCGGGCGCGGTGGGGTCCATGATCCGGCGGACCGGGGAGTGCAGCCCGTCCGCGCCGATGAGCAGGTCGCCCTCGGCGGTGCTGCCGTCGGCGAACTCGGCCACCACCCCGGCGGCGTGCGCGGTGTAGCCGACCAGCCGCTTGCCGTACTCGACCCGCACGCCCGCCGCGAGCGCGGCCTGGAGCTCGCCACGCCGCACGCCGAGGCTGTGCAGCTCCGGTTCCAGCGCCGCGGACCCGTCGTCGAGCAGGCCGAGCCGCCGGCCGGCGCCGTCCAGGAACTCGGTCCGGTGGCTGACGTGCGCGCCGGGCGTCGCGCGCACCGCCTCGAGCAGGCCGAGGGTGCGCAGCACGGACAGCCCGTTGGGGGCCAGTCCGAGGAAGCCGCCGATGCCGATCCCCGGCCCGTCGTGCGCCTCGTAGACCTCGGCGTCCAGCCCGGCCTTGCCCAGCGCGGCGGCCAAGGTCGGACCGCCCACCCCCGCGCCGATGATGATCACTCGCATCGCTCTGCCCCCACGTAAAATGACCCCGGAAGATATTTCCTTCGATCGAACGAAATAATATCCGGCCAGGGAGGACCCGTGTCAACGCACCGCGACGAGCTGGTGGCCCGGCTGGCCAACGCCGGCCGGCGGACCAGCGACGCCGCAGTCATGTTCCACAGCGCGCTCAGTGCCCGCCTGGACATCAGCGTCACCGACTGGAAGCTGCTCGGCCTGCTGGAAACCCACGGCCCGCTCAGCGCCGGCGAGCTGTCCCAGCACTCTGGCCTGGCCCCCGCCTCCATCACCAGCGCGATCGACCGACTGGCCAAACGCGGCTACGTGCACCGCAACCGCGACACCACCGACGGCCGCCGGGTCCTGGTCGCCCTGGACGAGGGCCTGCTCCAGGGCGTGGACGCGCAGTTCGAGGGGTTCTTCCGCCGCCTCGGCGCGCTGGTGGAGCGCTACACCGACGCCGAGCTCGACCTGATCGCCGGGTTCCTGGAGCAGAACGCGGCCCTCATGCGGGAAGCGACGGCCGAGCTGAGCGAGCGCTAGGGCTCGATCATGGTCATGCCCGCCGACGGGCTGGTGTGCAGCAGTGGCAGTGCCCGCGCCGCCTCCGCCAGCCCGATGGTGCGGGTGATCAGCCGGTCCGGCCGCAGCTTGCCGCCACTGACCAGGGCCACCAGTTCCGGGTAGGCGTGGGCGGCCATGCCGTGGCTGCCCAGGACCGACAGCTCGTGCGCGATCACCCGGCCCATCGGCAGTGGCGTGGGGCCGCCGGGGAGCAGGCCGACCTGGACGTGTCTGCCGCGGCGGCGCAGGCTGTTGATCGAGGCGGCGGCCGTGGCGGGGTGGCCGAGGGCGTCCAGGGAGACGTGCGCGCCGCCGCCGGTGAGCTCGCGGACGGCTTCGGCGGTGTCGCCGCCGTTGACGGTGGCGGTGGCGCCGAGCTGGGTGGCCAGGGACAGGGCTTCTTCGTTGATGTCGATGGCGATCACCTGGGCGCCCGCGGCGGCGGCGATCATGACAGCGGACAGGCCGACGCCGCCGCAGCCGTGCACCGCGACCCACTCGCCCGCGCGGGTGCGGGCGATGTCGCGGACCGCGCGGAAGGAGGTGGCGAAGCGGCAGCCCAGGGCGGCGGCGGTCTGGTAGGCCATGGTGCCGGGCAGGGGGATCAGGTTCGTCTCGGCGTGCCGGATGCGCACCGCTTCGGCGTAGGAGCCCCAGTGGGTGAAGCCGGGCTGGCTCTGCGCGGGGCAGACCTGCTGGTCACCGGCCTGGCAGGAGGGGCAGCTGCCGCAGGCGTTGATGAAGGGCACGGTGACCCGGTCGCCTGGGCGGAACCGGCGCACGTCCGCGCCGACCTCGCGCACGACTCCGGCCAGCTCGTGGCCGGGCACGTGTGGGAACACCGTGATGTCCGGGTCGCGGCCCATCCAGCCGTGCCAGTCGCTGCGGCACAGGCCGGTGGCCTCCACCTCGATCACCGCGTCGGCGGGGCCGGGGGCCGGATCGGGCAGCTGTTCGACGGTGACCGGGCCGCCGAAGGAGTTGTAGACCACCGCGCGCATGAGCGAAACCTAACCCGGCTCTGCACAATGTGGTCGTGCGCGAGGGCGAGGAGTTCGGGCGGCGGTTGCGGGCCGAACTGCCGGGTGCGGCCAGGCTGGATCCGCAGACCCGCGCCGCCTACGGCTCGGACGCCTCGATCTACCGGGTGCTGCCCGCAGCCGTGCTGGAACCGCGGGACCTGGACGAGCTGGGCGCGGCGCTGGCCATCGCGCGCGAGCACGGGGTGCCGGTCACCGGCCGGGGCGGCGGGACCTCGGTGGCGGGCAACGCGATCGGGCCCGGTCTGGTGGTCGACTTCTCCCGGCACCTCAACCGGGTGCTGGCCATCGATCCCGAGGCGCGCACCGCGACCGTGCAGCCAGGGGTGGTGCTGGACGAGCTGCGCCGGCAGGCCGCGGCGCACGGGCTGACCTTCGGGCCGGACCCGTCCACCCAGTCCCGCTGCACGCTCGGCGGGATGATCGGCAACAACGCCTGCGGGCCGCATTCGGTGGCCTGGGGCACCACCGCCGAGGTGGTGCACCGGCTGGAGCTTCTGCTCGCCGACGGCCGCACGCTGGCCGCGGGGCCGGGTGGCAGCGGGGACGCGGAGCTGGACCGGCGGCTGATCTCGTTGCGGGACAAGCACTTGGCCGAGCTGCGGCGGGAGCTGGGCCGGTTCCGCAGGCAGGTCTCCGGGTACAACCTGGCGGAGTTGTTGCCGGAGAAGGATTTTCACCTGGCGCGGGCGCTGGTCGGCTCGGAGGGCACCTGCGCGCTGGTCACCTCGGCCACCGTCGCGCTCACCCCGGCGCCCGCGACCACGGTGTTGCTGGTGCTGGGTTTTCCCGATGTCTACACCGCGGCGGACCAGGCTCCGGTGCTGGCCGCGGCGGGCGCGCTGACCGTGGAGGGCATGGACGACGCGCTGATCGCCGCGCTCGGCAGCGGGCCGGGAAGTGTTGCCGCGCGGGAACTTCCGCCCGGCCGCGCCTGGCTGTACTGCGAGGTCGCCGGGGAGGCGGCGGCGCGGGAGCTGGCCGGACTGGTGCAGGCCAGCGCGCTGGTGGTCACCGACCCGGCGCGGGCCGCCGCGCTGTGGCGGATTCGCAAGGACGGCGCGGGCATCGCGACCAGGATGGCCGACGGCGGCGAGGCCTGGCCCGGCTGGGAGGACTCCGCGGTGCCGCCGGAACGCCTCGGCGGCTACCTGCGCGAGCTGCACGCGCTGCTGGCCGGCCACGGTTACCGCGGCATCGCCTACGGGCACTTCGGCGAGGGCTGCCTGCACCTGCGCTGCGACTGGGACCTGCTGAGCGCACAAGGGGTTTCCCGCTACCGCGCGTTCATCGAGGCGGCGGCGGACCTGGTGGTGGCGCACGGCGGCACCAGCTCCGGCGAGCACGGTGACGGCCGGGCCCGCTCCGAACTGCTGGCCCGCACCTACTCACCGGCGGTGCTGCGTGCCTTCGCCGGGTTCAAGGCGGCCTTCGACCCGGACGGCCTGCTCAACCCCGGCGTCCTGGTTGCCCCGCAACCACTCGACGCCGACCTGCGACCCGGCCACGACCGGATCGAGCTGCCCGTGGTGCACGCCTTGCACGCCGACCGCGGCTCCTTCGCCGCCGCGGTGCGCCGCTGCGTCGGCGTGGGCAGCTGCCGCCAGGCCAGCGGACCGATGTGCCCGTCCTTCCAGGTCACCGGGGACGAGGTGCACTCCACCAGGGGCCGGGCCAGGGTGCTCGGGGAGATGCTGCGCGGCGAGCTGCTCGACCCGGACGCCACCGCCGTGCGCGCGGCGCTGGACCTGTGCCTGTCCTGCAAGGCGTGCAAGCGCGACTGCCCGGTGCAGGTGGACATGGCCACCTACAAGGCCGAGTTCCTGCACCGCCACTACCGCCGGAAGCTGCGGCCCCGCGCGCACTACACGCTGGGCTGGCTGCCGCTGCTGGCCCGGCTGGCCCGCCCCGCGCCGGGACTGGCCAGCGCGCTCACCGGCAGCAGGACCGCGCTGCGGCTGGCCGGGCTGGAACCCCGCCGGGACCCGGTCTCCTTCGCCCGCACCAGTTTCCGGTCCTGGTGGCGTCGCCGCGGCGGGGCGCAGGGGACCGGCACGCCGGTGTTGCTGTGGCCGGACACCTTCACCAACTTCATGAATCCGGAGATCGGCATCGCCGCGGTGGAGGTGCTGGAGGCGCTGGGCTACCGGGTGGACCTGCCGCGCGGCCCGGTCTGCTGCGGCCTGACCTGGCACTCCACCGGACAGCTGGACATCGCCCGCCGGGTGCTGCGCCGCTCGGTCCGCGCGCTGGCAGGCGATCAGCTGGTCATCGGGCTGGAACCGTCCTGCACGGTGCTGCTGCGAGAGGACGCCGCCGAACTGGTGCCCGAGGCGGCCGGCCTGCGCGACCGGGTGCGCACACTGGCCGAACTGGTCGTGGGCCACCAGGGTGACTGGCCGTTCGAGCAGTTGGACGCCAAGGCGGTCCGGCAGCCGCACTGCCACCAGCAGGCCACCTTCGGCGACGCGGCCGAGCGGGAGGTGCTGGCCCGCCTCGGCGTCGAGGTCGACCAGGTGGACGCGGGCTGCTGCGGCCTGGCCGGGAACTTCGGCTTCGAGCCCGGTCACTGGGAGGTCGCGCAGGCCTGCGCGGAACGCCAGCTGTACCCGAAGATCAGGGCCGCGCCGGCCAGCACGCTGGTGCTGGCCGACGGGTTCTCCTGTCGCACGCAGGCCGCGCAGGGCACCGAGGTCACCGCGGTGCACCTGGCCGGCGTGCTGCGGCGGGCGCTCAGCCCTCCGGCATCTTCGACGAGTGGTGGTTGATGATCACCCAGCGCCCGTTCCGCTTCTCGTACACGAAGGTGTAGCGCGCATCGGTGCTGGTGCCGTTGGCGAAGGTGAACCGGTAGGTGCCGGTGTCCACCGCCGAATGCGATCCCTGGACGGTGATGTGGCTCCGCAGGATGTGGCCGCGCGGCTTGTTCTCCAGGAAGTGGTTGAAGTAGTCCACGATCCCGGCCCGATCCATGCGCACCCGGTTGGACAGCGTGGGGACCAGAACTGCCCCGTTGCCGTACCGGTTGGCGACTAACTGGCTGTTCCCGGTGGCTAATGTGGCGTCCCAGGCGAGGAACTGGGCGGCGACCTCCTGCTTGCTGGGCTGCCGCCCGCTCGCGCTCGCCACCACGCCACCGCCGAGCACCAGCCCGGCGACCAGCGTGCCTGCCGCGAAAATCCGGAAACGTCCCTGATGAGCCTTGAACACGGGTTTTCCTCCTCGTTGGCGGCGGGGAGGACCGGAACTCTCCGCCCGATTTGTCCAGTTCAGGAGGCGTGCTCAAGAAGTTGGATGCAGTTGTGACCGGACTTACTTAGGGTGTCTAAGCGAAATTGTTAGACTGGCTAAGTGTCCACCGGTGCAATGAAGATCGACTACCTGGCGCGGGAGCTTCGCCCGCTGGTTTTCCGGCTCTACTACGTGGTGCGCCGGGAGACCCCGCAGCACCAGCTGACGCTCACCCAGGCATCCGTGCTGGCCACGCTGGTCACCGACGGGCCGCAGCGGATGAGTGCGCTGGCCGAGCGGGAGGGCGTGCGGATGCCGTCGATGACCGACGTGGTCGCCCGCCTGGAGCGGCTGGGCTTCGCCCGCCGCGCGCCGGACCCGGTGGACCGCAGGGCCGTGCTGGCCGAGGCGACCGAGCAGGGCACCCGGCTGATCGAGGAGCTGGTGCGGGCGCGCGAGGAGTTCCTCAGCGCCCGGCTGGCCGAGCTGGGTGAGACCGACCGCGCCGCCATCGCCGCCGCCCTGCCCGCACTGTGGCGCTTGCTGGAGGTCAACTGAGATGAGTTCTGAGGTACGGCTGCTCGATGCCCTGAAGGGTCAGCCGCGAACGGTGTGGATCACCGCTTTCGCCGCGGTGATCGCGTTCATGGGCATCGGGCTGGTCGATCCGATCCTGCTGTCCATCGCCACCGCGTTGCAGGCCACGCCCTCCCAGGTAACCCTGCTGTTCTCCTCCTACCTCGGCGTGCAGGTGGTGGCGATGCTGTTCACCGGGGCCTGCGCGGCCCGCTTCGGCGCCAAGCGCACCCTGGTCGGCGGGCTGGCGCTGATCGTGGCGGCCACCCTGGCCTGCGCGCTGGTCTCCTCGATCACCGAGCTGGTCGGCCTGCGCGCGGTCTGGGGGCTGGGCAACGCCTTCTTCATCGCCACCGCGCTGTCGGTGATCGTGGGCGCGGCCTCCGGCGGCCAGCAGGGCGCGATCCTGTTGTACGAGGCGGCTTTGGGCATCGGCCTGTCCACCGGGCCACTGCTCGGCGCGGCGCTGGGCTCGCTGTCCTGGCGCGGCCCGTTCGCCGGGACCGCGGTGCTGATGGCGGTCGCGCTGGTGCTCGCCGCCGCCCTGCTGCCCGGCGACGCGCACGTCAAGCGGGAACCGGTCCGGCTGCTCGACCCGCTGCGCGCGCTGCGGCACCGCGGCCTGCTGCGCACCTCGGCCGGGTCCGCGCTCTACACCGCCGGGTTCTTCACCGTGCTGGCCTGGGCGCCGTTCGTGCTCCAGTTCACCGCGGTCGAGGTCGGCTCGGTCTTCTTCGCCTGGGGCCTGTGCGTGGCGGTCGCCGGCGTGCTGCTCGCGCCGAGGCTGGCCGCCCGGCTCGGCGAGCGCCGGGCCACCGTGGTCGCGGTGCTGGCCTACGCGGCGCTGCTGGCGCTGATGCTGGTGCCGGACAAACCGGTGCTGGTGGTCGCGGTGATCCTCAGCGGCGTCGTCTCCGGCCTGCTGAACACGCTGTTCACCGGCGCCGCGATGAGCATCAGCCCGGCTCCGCGCGCGGTGGCCAGCGGCGGCTACAACTTCCTGCGCTGGCTGGGCGGCGCGGCCGCGGCCACCCTGGTCGGGCACCTGGCCGAGTGGTTCGGCTGGGCGCACGCCCCGTTCCTGATCGGCGCGCTGCTCTGCCTGCTGGCCGGTGGACTGCTCGCGCTGGGCGCGGACGAACCGGACACCAAGGAGGTTCCGGCCGAAGCGGCCATCGTCGGCGAGGAACTCTAGTAGGTGTTCACAGTGTGCGGACCATGGCCGGTGAATCACTCACGGTGATGGTCCGCATGACTTATTTCACCGTTATGCCCGCTAGCCAGGTTGCAAGCTGACAACGGAGCGTGTCTGTTTGTGTTCTGTTCACTTTCAGGTCTTCCCCGGCTCGCTTGACGGACCTACGGTCACGCCGTTCCCAGACTGACGTCGTGGAGGTACGTGTGTCTCAAGGAGAGCAGGGTCACCGCCTGCTGCCGCTGCTGCCCAACCACCCGTTGGGCCGTTCGGCGCTGACCTGCGAGTACCGGTGTGGCAACGCGTGTGCGCACGAGGAGCCCAACAACTCGGGCAATGAGTACTTCGGCGACATGGCCCGCAAGGCGATGTCCCGGCGGGGCATGCTGCGCGCCGGCGCCGTGCTGGCCATCGCGGGTGCGGGCGCCAGCACGCTGGCCGGCACCGCGGCCGCCGACGTCAAGCTGGACCTGAACGCCGGTCCGGTGGACGTGGACCTGGAGCTCGGCTTCGGCGGCGGCCGCCGCACCGCGGGGGTGAACTTCGAGCCGGTCGCGCCCAACACCGAGGACAAGGTGGTGGTGCCCAAGGGCTACACCAGCGAGGTGCTGATCCGCTGGGGCGACCCGGTGGTGCCCGGCGCGCCCAAGTGGGACTTCGAGAAGCAGACCGCGGCCGCCCAGGCCATGCAGTTCGGCTTCAACAACGACTACTGCGGCCTGGTGCCGATCCCCGGCTGCGACGACAAGTGGCTCATGGTCAGCAACCACGAGTACACCTCCGAGGAGTTCATGTTCCGCGGCTGGAACAAGGACAACCCGACCCGCGAGCAGGTGGAGACCGCCTGGGCCGCGCACGGCCAGTCCGTGGTGCTGGTGGAGCGCAACCGGCGCACCGGCAAGCTGGAAGCCAAGGTGGACAAGCGGTACAACCGCCGGATCACGCTGACCACGCCGTTCGAGGTGCGCGGCCCGGCGGCCGGCTCGCAGTACCTCAAGACCTCGGCCGACCCGACCGGCACCGTGGTGCTGGGCACGCAGAACAACTGCGCGGGCGGGCTCACCCCGTGGGGCACCATCCTGTCCGGCGAGGAGAACGTCAACCAGTACTTCGCCAACGCGGACAAGGTCACCGACCCGGTCACCAGCGCGCGGCTGGCCCGCTACGGCTTCCCCAAGGGCACCAGCACCCGCAAGTGGGAGCGCTTCGACAAGCGCTTCGACCTGGCGCAGGAGCCCAACGAGGCCAACCGGTTCGGCTACATCGTGGAGATCGACCCGTTCGAGCCGGACCAGCCGCCGATCAAGCACACCGCGCTCGGCCGGTTCAAGCACGAGGGCGCCAACGTGATCGTGGCCCACGACGGCCGCGTGGTGGCCTACATGGGCGATGACGAGCGCTTCGACTACATGTACAAGTTCGTCACCGACGGCCGGATCAAGCACGGGCACAGCAAGCGCGCCCGCGAGCACAACAAGCGGCTGCTCGACTCCGGCACTCTCTACGTGGCCAAGTTCAGCGGGGACAGCCCCGCCGCGGAGATCGACGGCTCCGGCAAGCTGCCCAGCGACGGCCAGTTCGACGGCACCGGCGAGTGGATCCCGCTGGCGCACAACAACAAGTCCTTCGTGCCCGGCTTCACCGCCGAGGAGGTCTACGTCTTCACCCGGCTGGCCGCGGACAAGGTCGGCGCCACCAAGATGGACCGGCCGGAGGACGTCGAGCCGAACCTGCGCAACCGCCGGATCTACGCCGCGCTGACCAACAACACCGACCGCGGCAAGGCAGGCAAGGAGGGCGCCACCGAGGTCGCGCCGCGCCTGGGCAACAAGAACGGCCAGGTGCTGGAGATCGAGGAGCGGTTCTCCGACAACACCGCGACCCGGTTCAAGTGGAACCTGCTGTTGGTGTGCGGCGACCCGAAGGCCGCCGACACCTACTTCGGCGGGTACGACAAGACCAAGGTCAGCCCGATCTCCTGCCCGGACAACGTGGCCTTCGACGGCTACGGCAACCTGTGGATCTCCACCGACGGCAACGCCCTCGGCGCCAACGACGGCCTGTTCGCCACCCCGCTGGAGGGCAGGGAGCGCGGCCACGTCCGCCAGTTCCTGACCGTGCCGATCGGTGCGGAGACCTGCGGACCGGTCATCGGCGAGCGGTTCGTGCTGGTCTCGGTGCAGCACCCGGGCGAGGTGGACGGGGCGAGCATTGAGAAGCCCGCCTCGCACTGGCCGGACGGCGGCACCAGCCAGCCGCGGCCGTCCGTCGTCGCGGTCTACAAGAACGACGGCGGCCGCATCGGCAGCTGAGTGCTCAGCGGTGCTCGTTGCCTCTCCGCAAGGCGAGCACGAGCACCGCTGACATCAGCATCGCCCCGCCGACCAGCCACAACCCGGTCCGCTGGCTGCCGGTGGCATCGGCCAGCGCGCCGGTGAGGTAGGGCGCGACGAACCCGGACAGGTTGCCCAGCGAGTTGATCAACCCGATCGCGCCGGCGGCCGCGGCGCCGGAGAGGAACGTGGTCGGCAGCGCCCAGAAGGTGGGCATCGCGGCCAGCACGCCGCAGGCGCACACGGTCACCGCGATCATCGCCGCCAGCGGGTTGCCGAGGTAGAGCGCGATCGGAATGGCCAGCCCGCCCAGCAGCGCGGGCAGCGCCACGTGCCAGGTGCGCTCGCCGGTCCGGTCGCCGTGCCGCCCCCACCAAATCATCACCGCCGCGCCGATGGCGTACGGCACCGCGTTGATCAGCCCGCGCTCCACCACGGTGTAAGCGGTGCCGAACTGCGCCTCGAAGCCCTTGATGATGGTGGGCAGGAAGAAGCCGAGCGCGTAGAGCCCGTAGACGATGCCGAAGTAGACCAGCGCCAGCGCCAGGATCCGCGGCGAGGTGAGCGCCTTGCGCAGGGTCCAGCCGTGCTTGGCCTCGGTCGCCTTCTCCTCCGCGGCCAGCTCCTCGGTCAGCCAGGCCCGCTCCGCCTCGGTCAGCCACTTGGCCTCGCTGGGCCGGTCGGTGAGGAAGAACCAGGTCACCCCGGCCAGCAGGATCGCGGGCACCCCCTCGGCCAGGAACATGAACCGCCAGCCGGACAGGCCGAACACGCCGTCGCCGTAGCTGATCAGCAGGCTGGACACGGTGGCGCCGATCGCGCTGGAGACCGCCACCGCGGCCATGAACTGCGCGACCACCTTGGCCCGCTGGTAGGCCGGGAACCAGTAGGTCAGGTAGAGGATGATGCCGGGGAAGAACCCGGCCTCGGCCACACCGAGCAGGAACCGCAGCACGGACAGCGTGGTCGCGTTCGGCACGAAGGCCATCGCGGTGGCGATGATGCCCCAGCTGATCATGATCCGGGCGATCCAGCGGCGCGCGCCGAAGCGGTGCAGCGCCAGGTTGCTGGGCACCTCCAGCAGCAGGTATCCCACGAAGAATATGCCGGAGGCGAAGCCGAACGCCTTCTGGTCCATGCCCAGCTCGGCGGTCAGCCCGTTCGGCCCGGCAAACCCGATGTTGACCCGGTCCAGGTAGTTGATGAAGTACAACAACCCCAGGAACGGGACCAACCGCCAGGTGACCTTGCGCATGACGCGGTCCCGCATCGCGACGGTGTCCATCCCGGGTTCCTAAGCGAGAAGATCGCGCACGTCAAGCCAAACAGGTTCCTGACAACCGCCTGGTTGGCTGAGCGCATGCGTCTCGCCCGCCGCCTGCTGGCCCTCACCGCCCTGCTCGCCCTCGCCGCGCCACCGGCCGCCACCGCGGCCCCGGCCGGGATCGGGGTGGCGGACTACACCCTGGGCGAGTCCGCCTTCCGGGTGCCGGGCTTCGACGCCCCGATCGAACTGACCGGCGTGGTGCACTACCCGCGCCGCCCCGGCAGGCACCCGCTGGTGCTGCTCGCGCACGGCCTGTGGGAGTCCTGCGCCGACCCCGCCGCGGCCCGGTCCTACGCGGCCGCGCGGGCCGAGCTGCGCAAGCCGGACCTGGACCCGGCGGCCCGCGAGCGCGCCGAGGCCCAGGCCGCCGCGGCGAGCGCGAAACTCGGCGCCTGGCCCTGCGCGCCCGGCACCCCGCCCCTGCGCAACCAGCACGGCTACGACTACCTGGCCCGCGAGTTGGCCGGGCAGGGCTTCGTGGTGGTCTCCATCAGCGCGAACGGCCCCAACTCCGGCCCGGGCGGCCAGGACCAGGACCGCGCCCGCGCCGCCCTGATGAACAAGCACCTGGCCCTGTGGCGGGACCTCTCCGCCACCGGCGGCGGCGAGCTGGCCGGCCGCTTCACCGACCCGGCCAGCGGCCGCCCGGTGCCTGTGGACTTCCGCGGCCGGGTCGACCTGGACCGGGTGGGCACCATGGGCCACTCCCGGGGCGGCCGCGGCGCGGTCTGGCAGGCCGCGAACAGCCACCGCGCCGACTGGCCCGCCGGGGTGCGGGTCAGGGCGGTGGTGCCGCTGGCGCCCGCCGAGTACTACGTGGCTGACCCGGAGGACCCGACGGCCCCGGAACACCTGGACTACCGGATCACCGACATCCCGTTCCTGGCCGTCTCCGGCACCTGCGACTTCTCGGTCACCGGCGGCCGGGACTACTTCGACAACGCGGCCCGGCACAACACCGTGCCGGTCCGCCTGCTCACCGTGACCGGCGCGAACCACAACTTCTACAACACCGAGTGGTCCCCGGCGAGCCGTCAGCTGCTCAGCCACGACGACGTGGACGCCAACGACGTGCGCAGCGGCCCCGGCCGGTGCCGCCAGCACGAGGGCGGCCCGGTCCGCCAGCTCACCGAGTCCCAGCAGCGCCGGGTGGCCACCACCTACCTGAGCGCCTTCTTCCGCCGGTACCTCAAGGACGACCACTCGGCCGAGGCGATCATCAACGACCCCCGCGCCATCCGCATCGCGAACCCGCGCTGAGCTAGCGTCCTCACCATGACGTCCCGCCCCCGCGCCCTGGTCACCGGCGCCTCCCGAGGCATCGGCAAGGCCATCGCCCACGCCCTGTCCCCCACTCACGACCTGCTGCTGGGCGGCCGCGACCAGGCCGCGCTGTCCGCACTGGCCGGCGAGCTGGGCAACGCCATCCCGTGGACCGCCGACCTGGCCGACACCGAGGCGCTGACCGCGGCCACCGCACAGATCGACCGCCTCGACCTGCTGGTGCACAGCGCCGGCGTGGCCGAGCTGGGCGCGATCGCGGACACCCCGGCCAAGGTCTGGCGGGAGACCTACGAGATCAACGTGGTCGCGGTCGCCGAGCTCACCCGCCTGCTGCTGCCCGCCCTGCGCACCGCCCGCGGCACCGTCATCCTGATCAACTCCGGCGCCGGCCTGCGCGCCAACCCCGGCTGGGCCGCCTACGCCGCCAGCAAGTTCGCCCTGCGCGCCCTCGGCGACGCGCTGCGCGCCGAAGAGGAGGCCAACGGCATCCGGGTGACCTCGGTGCACCCCGGCCGCACCGCCACCGACATGCAGCGCGGCATCCGCACCGCCGAGGGCGGCGAGTTCCAGCCCGATGCCTACCTGACCCCGGAGTCGGTGGCCGGCGCGGTGGCCATGGCCGCCAACGCCGGTCCCGACGCCCACCTCACCGAGATCGTGATCCGCCCGGCTAGCCGCTGATCCGCTCCGCGATCCGCCGGACCTCCGCCTGCGCCTTGCCGCGGTCCACCCTGGTCGGCTCGTGCCCGCTGACCACGTGGTCCCCGGCCACCCACACATCGGTCACCTGGCTGGCCGCCGAGGACCACACCAGGTTGGACAGCAGCTGCACGTCCGGCGCGTCCGTGCCGCGCGGGAAGGCCGGGCTGTCCACGTCCACGTGCACCACGTCCGCCCAGCGGCCCGGTTCCAGCGCGCCGAGGTCGGTGCGGTTGATGGCGTTGGCGCCCTCGCGGGTGGCCATCAGCAGGGCCTGCGGGGCGGTGAGGGCATCGGCGGCGTCGGCGTCCAGGCGGGCGAACAGCACGGCCAGGCGGGCCTCGTCCCAGATGTCCAGGTCGTCGTTGCTGGCCGGGCCGTCGGTGCCCAGGCCGATGCGCAGGCCGTGCGCGCGCATGTCCAGCAGGCGGGCGGTGCCGGAGGCGAGCTTGGCGTTGGAGTTGGGGCAGTGCGCCACGGCCACGTCGTGCCTGGTGAAGATGGCCAGGTCGTCATCGGAGAGGTGCACCGCGTGCGCGGCCAGCACCCGGCCGCCCAGCGCGCCGATCTTCTCCAGCAGCTTGGGCACCGAGCCGTGCTCGGCGCGGACCGCGACGTCCTCCTGCAGGCCCTCGGCCACGTGGATGTGCAGCAGCGCGCCGCGGTCGCGGGCCAGCTGGGCGACCTCGGCGATGATCTCCGGGGTCAGCGTGTACGCCGAGTGCGGGCCGTAGCCCAGCTCGATCCGGTCACCCGGCCCGGAACGCAGGCCGTCGGCGTCGATCCACCGGGTGGTGTGCCCGGTCAGCTCCTGCCAGCTGCCCAGCCGCTCCAGCCCCGGCGCGTTGATGATGCCGGGGGTGAGCACCACCCGGCCGCCGGTGTCCAGCACGGCCTGGGCCATCTGCTCGCCGTGGAAGAACATCTCCACGCTGGTGGTCACCCCGGCGCGCAGCATCTCCACCGAGCCGAGCAGCATCCCGTCGTAGGAGTCCCGCTCCACCATCCGGCCCTCGGCAGGCCAGATCGCCTCGGCCAGCCAGCGCATCAGCGGCAGGTCACCGCCCAGGCCGCGCAGCGGCATCATCGGGGTGTGCGCGTGCGTGTTCACCAGGCCGGGCAACAGGATGCCGGTCAGCTCCCTGACCCGCGCCCCGGCCGGTGGCGGCGGCGCGTCCGCGCTGGGTCCACAGTGGACGATCCGACCGGTCTCGTCGAAGTCGACGACGGCGTCCCGCAGCACCGAGCAGGCGGCGTCACAGGGCAGGACTACGGGGGCTTTCAGGCGAGTCGACTCGGGCATGAAGGGATCCTGCCACCTCGCCGGGAGCCGGTGGCGGGGGCTTCGGGTGGTCCAGCACACAGCGCAGCCCGGCCAGCTGGTCGTGCCAGGCCCGCTGGTCCCTGCGGAACACCGGCAGCAGCAGCACCAGGGTGAAGCCGACCAGTCCAACCAGCGCGAACATGATCAGCATCTCCCGCTCCGGCATGCCCAGCCTGGTGGCCAGGTCGAACCGCTCGTGCAGCCGGATCACCACCGCGCCGACCACCACCGCGGCCATGGTCAGCACCGCCAGCATGCCCGCGGGGCCGAACAGCTCGCGCAGCACCAGCCTGCCCACCGTGGCCGGGCTGCCGTTCACCTTGCGCACCTTGAACTTCAGCACCCGGCCGCCAGGGGTGTAGCCCTGGTCCAGCAGCGGCAGCACGATCCGCACCAGCAGGTAGGAGGCGAAGCTCAGGAAGGCCGGTTCGAAGCTGGTGAAGGTGTGCACGGCGAAGGCGATGAGGCCGACCGCGATCATGTCCAGGCCGTAGCCGACGATCTGGCGGGGCAGGCTGGTGGAGTCGGCCAGCGCGCGGACCTCGTTGGGCGGCAACAGCTTCGGCACGATCAGCGCGGCGGGCGCGATCAGCCCGCCGAGCGCGGCGCCCAGCGTGTTGGCCATCAGGTCGTCCACGTCGAAGAGCCGGTACGGGCACGGGTAGACGCCGAAGTTGCCGGTCAGCTGGGTGATCTCGACCAGCAGCGAGACGCCGAACCCGATGGCCACCACCCAGCGCCGTTGCAGCCCGTACACCTTGCGCAGCAACACACCCAGCGGCACGAACAGCGCGATGTTGAACACGAAGGACAGCATCGACTTGGCGGTCAGCCCGGCCAGGAAACCGGACTGGCCGTGCTTGGCCAGCTCGGTCTGGATGTCGGCGAGGAACTGGAAGGGCACGAACTGGGTGCTCTGCCGCCCGGTGCACACGCTGTCCAGCGGCGGGAACGGCATGAACACCAGGGCCAGCAGCACCAGGCCGTACATCAGCGCCGCGTACAGCACGAACGACCGGCGCGGGTCCACCCGGCCGAACCGCACGTAGTGGAAGACCACCACCGGTATCAGCAGCGCGAAGCCGACGATCACGAAGTAGAGCAAGCCGGTCTGGATGTTCTGTACGTACAGGGTGGGCACGAGAAGAGTCTGCGGCCCGGCGCGAAGATCCAGATCGACCTATCGGCCACCCGCCCTCGGCAATACGGCTGATTCACCCAGTAGGGGTGAGGCGACGATCGGCCTCAGGGTGCTCGATCGGGGTGACCGGCCGCCGCTGCACCGGCACGGCCCGCTCCCGCCGCGTGGCCGGGACCTCCGCCGAGCGGAAGGCCAGCACCAGGCCCAGTCCGGCCAGCATGCCCAGCGCGAGCAGCACCCGCAGGTCGCCGGCGAGCCCGTCGGCCAGCACCGGAGCGATCAGCACGAAGCAGCCCAGCCCGGGCAGCGTGCCGGCTTCCCGCCCGGCCAGCCGGAGCAGGCCGCGCCAGGAGCCGTCCTCGCGGTGGGCCCGGTAGCCGAGCAGCCAGCCGCCCGGCGTCCAGCCCTGCGCCAGCCACGGGACGAACACCCTGGCCATCAGCACCGGGATGACCGCGGCGAACAGGGTGCCGCCGGTGGTCAGGAAGAACATCCCGCTCAGCAGCAGGTCCACGCCGAGCGCGGCCAGCTTGCGCGGCACGCTGACCGGCGCCAGCGGCAGCGCCGGGGTGGGCAGCAGCCGGGGCACCAGGAGCACCAGCGGGGCGATGGCGAAGCCGAGCAGCGCGCCAGTGGTGTTGCCCAGCAGGTCGTCGACGTCGAAGAGCCGGTAGGAGCAGGGGAAGGTGCCCCAGTTGCCGGTCAGCTGGGTCAGCTCGATGAACAGCGAGACGGCGAACCCGGTGGTCACCGTGGTGCGCAGGTCCTTGCCGAAGGCCCGGCGCAGGAACACGCCCAGCGGCGCGAACAGCGCGATGTTGAACACGAAGGACAGCACCGACTTCGAGGTCAGCCCGGCCAGGAACCCGGAGCGGCCGTGCTTGGCCAGCTCGCTCTGGGTGTCCACGAGGAACTGGAACGGCCGGAGCTGGGTGGTGTCCTGGACCGTGGCGCACACCTTCATCGGGTCCGGCAGCGGCAGGAACACCAGGGCGAGCGCGACCGCGGCGTAGGCCAGGAAGGCGTAGAGCACCAGCGCGCGCCGGGCGTCCAGCCTGCCGTAGCGGCGGTAGTGCACCGCGGCCACCGGCAGCATCAGCACGAGGCCGGCGCCCAGGAACAGCAGCAGTCCGGCGCGGATGGAGCCGAGGTAGGTCGCGGTCACGAGATCAATGCTCGAGAATTCCGCGCTCCGCCCCATCGCCCGCGCAGTCAGGACCGCTCGGCCGAAGGGCCCGTCCCCGGCCGCCGGAGATCGGCCGGATGGCCGAGTTGATCAGACCGAGTCGAGCCGTTTCCGCAGCGCGGCCAGCCGGCCACCTGGCGGGACCGTCGGCTGGCCGAACTTGGCCGGGCCGCCGAAGCGAGCCCGCTGCACCGCGCCGGTGTCCACCCGGAACGCGGGCCGCCCGCCGCTGGGCCGCTGCCGGGAACGCAGCCAGGCCAGCCGGTGCTGGGCCTCGCTGTGGTGGTCGGTGATGGTCACCTCGGCCGCGTCGAAGGAGTGCAGCACCGCGCGGTTGAGCTCCAGGGTGGCCCGGTCCCGCCACAGCGTGCGCTCGGAGCCGGTGTCCAGGCCCAGCCGGGTGGCCACCGCGCCGGCCATCGCGTACGCGCCCTCGTCGGCCAGCGCCCTGGTGCCGATCTCCGCGCCGACGAACCAGGAGTTGAACGGCGCGGCCGGGTAGCCGACCCCGCCGATGGACAGCCGCATGTTGCTGATCACCGGCACCGCGTGCCAGCGCAGCTCCAGCTCGCCGAACCAGTCCAGCTCGGGATGGGTCAGCGGCACCTCCAGCACCGCCTCGCGCGGCACCGTGAACAGCTTCGGGCCCTCGTCCGCGGTCTCCACCACCAGCGGCAGCAGGTCGAACCGGCCTGGATTGGCCGGGCTCCGGTAGCCCAGCGCGCGCATCGCGTCGGTGAACTCGGCGTAGCGCGGGTCGCCGATGACCGAGCCGTCCTCGGCCCGGTGCCCGGCGTAGCGCACCAGTTGCTCGTTCCAGATGCACGGGCCCGGCCGCTCCGGGGTGTCCGGCGCGAACACGGTGACCAGCGGGCGGATCGCACCCTCGTTGGTGGCCTGGCGCAGGTGCTCGAAGCACTCGGTGGCCACCGCGGCCGGTCGGCGCACCCCGCGCAGGTCGCGCACCTTCAGCCGCCGCCACGGCATGCCGCTGGTGCACCAGCCCGAGTCCCGCAGCGCCACCCGCGCGCCGTAGGCCAGCTCCGCGGGGGTGTGCCGGTAGGTGCCGGTCTTGCCGACCTCCGCGCGGACCTCGGCCAGGCGCTGGCTCAGCGGGCCCGCGCCGGAGTGCGAGTCATGGAACATGCGGAGGAACTCCTCCGCGGCCATGAGATCGACCTGGGCGGCCGGGGAGCTCGCCGCCGGCGCGAAGCTGATCACCTGGGTGTCGACTACGGTCACGGCTCGGTAACGTAGTTCGTGAACCCGGTCACGCGTCACTGCCGTACGGGGCAAGAAAACCAGCAGGTCGTCTCACCCGATCCAGTGGTCAATTCACCGAGGGTGGCGATCTTGACCACGGACCGTCAGATCCGCTCGAAGATCAGGTCGTGGATGACCCGGCCTTCCTCGTGCGCCCTGGACTCGAACTTGGTCACCGGCCGCCAGTCCGGCCGCGGCGCCCAGCCGCCCGGTTCCCCGGCGAACCGGTTGCGCAGCAACGGCGTGGCCAGGCAGGCGGCCATCATCTCCGCGCTGTACTGCTCCCAGTCGGTGGCCAGGTGCAGCGTGCCGCCCGGCGCGATCCGGGAGGCGGCCAGCGCGACGAACTCCGGCTGCACCAGCCGCCGCTTGTGGTGCTTCTTCTTCGGCCACGGGTCCGGGAAGAAGATCCGGATGCCGTGCAGCGAGCCGGCCGGGATGTTCTTGCGCAGCAAGGTGACCGCGTCCCCGCGCAGCAGCCGCAGGTTGGTCAGCCCGAGCTTTTCCACCCGCAGCAGCAGCTGGGCCAGGCCGGGCTTGTAGACCTCGGCGGCCACGTAGTTCAGCTCGGGCGCGGCCGCGGTCAGCTGCGCGGTGGTCTCGCCCATGCCGGAGCCGATCTCCAGCAGCACCGGCGCGCTGCGGCCGAACCAGGCGTCGAAGTCGACCGGGTCCTCGCCCAGCTCGTCCACCTTGCGGCCCAGCGCCGGCCAGTACTGCTCGTAGGCGCGCTGCTGTCCTGGGCTGAGCCGGGCGGTGCGCTGCACGAAGCTCACCACGGTGCGCCAGTGCGCAGGCCGGACGGGGTCCTGCCCAGTCGAAGTCATCGTTCCCTCACGCCGCTGTGCTGCGATTACGGCCCCGACTCTGCCATTTGGCAGGGCCGGGGCCGTAGTCGGGTCCAGCGGGCTACCAGCCCTCGATCTGCGGCAGCCGGGCGGCGAGCCCGGCCACGCCGGCGATCGGCACCGCCGGCCGGGGGTCGTTCTCGTGCGCGGGCAGCGCGTCCAGCCAGCCCTGGTGCGCGTGGGTCAGCACCACGGTGGTCGGCAACCCGGTCGAGGTGCCGGGGTCCGAGGGCACGTACTCCCAGTAACCGTCTTCACCATCACCCACCCAGGGGACGTAGAACCACCCAGGACGGTTGGTCAGCAGCTCGTGCACGCCGTCCTCCACGGCGAACCCGGCCGCCCGGTGCAGCAGGTCGCCGCGGTGCAGGGCGCGCAGCCACCACGGCGCGGGAACCTGGTTGCCGCCCGCGGAGGCGGCCCGGAACAGGTGCAGCACCTGGCGTTCCGGCGCCCGGTCCACCCAGGAGCGGCGGGTCTGCGCGGGGTCGGTCGCGGCGGTGGCGTAACCCATGCGCTCGATCGCCTGGGACCATTCCAGTGCCGCGGTGGGCTCCACCCTGAGCCCGGCGAGTCGTGCTGGCGGGCGACGCTTGATCTGGTCCCCGCGCTGGTTCGGCAGTCTCGACAACGCTGTCGATGCGCTCACCGTCGGTGAGTCGAGCATCGGTTCGGTCATGATCACCTCCGACCTCTGTGAGGCCTCAACCCCATCTGAGCGGGCTTGATCGCCGGTGTCATGTCGAAGTGCGCTGTTTCACGGCCCTTTAACGCAATGCATACGCCGCGCAACCTCCACGTCATGCCCGTAATGTGATCTCGACAACATTGTGGTCACTGCGGAGGGTGGTTCCGTGGGCGAGCGCGAGCGCGAGATCGGCATCAACGGCGGCGTGGTGGTCGGTGTGGACGGCTCGGCGTCGTCCCTGCGAGCCCTGCGGGTGGCGGTGGAGGAGGCCTGCCGCCGCGGACTGGCCCTGCACGTGCTGCGGGCCTGGACCCTGCGCACCGCGCCCCGGCCACCGGACTGCCCGGCGGGCTCGGTGGCCAGCGTGACCCAGTACGAGGAGTGGCTGCGCAAGGCGACCGCGGAACTGGTGACCGAGCACGTCGGCGAGCGGGAGGACTGCGAGATCGCCGTGCACGTCGCGCACTCGCCCTCACCCCAGGCCCTGATCGCCGCCTCCAACGGCGCCGACCTGCTGGTGGTCGGCCATCGCGGCCGGGGCGGGTTCGCCGGACTGGTGCTGGGCTCGGTGGCCGACCAGGTGGTCCGGCACGCCCGCTGCTCGGTGCTGGTCGTGCGGCCCAGCGTCTAGGAAATAGCACGAGGCCCCGGCGACCCCCCGAAGGTCGCCGGGACCCCTGCTGCCGACTTCGCGGGCCCCGAACCCACAGCTATCGGTTGTTTCCCGATGAAGTCCTCGCCTGGAGGACGCCACTGGGGGTACCCGGGTTGCGTTGCCGGCGAAAATTTCTTTCCGCTACCCCGGGGAGTTCGTGCGCAGCTCGTGCAGCACCAGCCGATGACTGGCCGCCAGCTCGCCGACCTGCTCCGCGCTGGCCCCGCTCACGGTGAGCGAGCCGACCCATTCGTTGTCCAGTTCCCGGTGCACGCCGAACCCGGCCCCGGTGAGCACCCTGGCCAGCTCCTCGCATTGCGGGCTGCGCACCAGTACCACCGGAGTCCGTTGGCGCACAAGGAGTTCCGGATGCGCGAGCACATCAGGAGCACCGTGTTCGGCCCGGACCGAGGCAGGCGCGTGTTCCGGCTGGACCCCGGCCAGCCTGCGCAGCACCCGGCCGAAACGGCAGGTGGTGTGCGCAGCAGTCCTGGTCCCGCACGGTTCGGTCGCGGTGACCGTCTCGATCATGGCCGGGGCTCCTGGGGGTGAGAACGCCTCCCCTGCACACAATGACCGGATCGGGTGGTTCCGCGCGTCCTCCGTTGGTCGGGATTTCCCGTCATACCTTGGATGTAGATCTACGGTCTGATCATGGGTTACAACGATGCGCCAGACGGGTGGTGGCGCGAGTTCATCGCGGCCACCCCGCCGCACACCGGCAAGCTCGCGGTCACGCGCAAGGACGGGTCCCCGCACGTCTCGCCGATCTGGGTCGACCTGGACGGCGACGACCTGGTGTTCACCACCTACGCGCCCTCGATCAAGGGCAAGTCGATCCTGCGGGACGGCCGGGTGTCCATCTGCTTCGACAACGAGCGCCCGCCCTTCGACTTCGTCACCATCACCGGCACCGCGACCACCACTGACGACCCGGAGACGGTCCGGTACTGGGCCGGTCGGCTGGGCGCGCGGTACATGGGCGCGGAGCGGGAGCGGGAGTACGCCGAGCGCAACGGCGGCGAGGGTGAGCTGCTGGTCCGGGTGAAGATCGAGAAGGTGGTGGCCAAGACCGACGTGGCCGAGTGAGCACCGGTTTATGAACCACGGTTCACAAAGTTCGTGAACCGTGGTTCACTAATGCCGTGGCCCGACCAAGAACGATCACCGACCGCAGGCTGCTGGACGCCCTCGGCGTGGTGCTGGGCCGTTCCGGTCCCGCCTTCACCATCGCCGAGGTGGCCCAGCAGGCCGGCGTGGCGACCGGCACCGTGATGCAGCGCTTCGGCAGCAAGCACGGCCTGCTGCTCGCACTAAGCCGCGACCACCGGGCCGGGCAGGCCGCGGCGATCCGGGCGGCCGCGGCGGCCGCGGACAGCCCGCGGGAGGCGGTGCTGGCCGGCGCGCTGGTCGGCTACGAGTTCCTGGACAACGCCGAGCAAGCCGCCAACAACCTGGCGCAACTGGGCGTGGACCTGGCCGATCCGAAACTGCGCGAGGAGCTGGCCCTCGGCTACGCCACGGTCAACGCCGAGCTGGCCGAGCTGCTGGCCGCCGCCGCACTACCGGGCGCACCCGCGCCGGAGATCGCCGCGCGGATCCTCGGCGCGCTGGTCTCCGGCGCCGCCATGCACTGGTCGGTCCGGCCACACGGACGTCTGGTGGACCGGGTCCGCGCGGACCTGGACGCCGTGCTCGCGGGCTGGTCGCGGCCCGCGCTGGGAGAGGAGTCGGCATGAGCAAACCGTTGGTGGAGAAGGTCGCCCTGGTCACGGGCGGCACCCGAGGGGCCGGGCGCGGGATCTCGGTGGAGCTGGGCGCGGCGGGTGCCACGGTCTACGTCACCGGGCGCAGCAGCCGGACCACCGGACCCTCGCCGATGGGTCGGCCGGAGACCATCGAGGAGACCGCGGAGCTGGTCACCGCGGCAGGCGGGTTGGGCATCCCGGTGCGCTGCGACCACCTCGAGGAGTCCGATGTGGACACTCTGGTGGCCAAGATCCGGGATGGACACGGGCGGATCGACGTGCTGGTCAACGACGTCTGGGGCGGGGACGGCTTCTCCGAGCACAAGCCGGTGTGGGAGCACGACCTCGGCAAGGGCCGGGCCATGCTGCGCAACGGCCTGGACACCCACCTGATCACCCTGCACAAGGCGCTGCCGCTGCTGGTCGCGCAGCCGGGCGGCCTGCTGGTGGAGATCACCGACGGCGACGAGATGTTCAACCAGCGCTACCGCGAGGCGGTCTACTACGACCTGGTCAAGGCGGCCATCCTGCGCCTGGGCAAGGTCATGCACCAGGAGCTGGCCCCGCACGGTGGCACCTCGGTCGCGCTCACCCCCGGCTTCCTGCGCTCGGAGGAGGTGCTCGCGCACTTCGGCGTCACCGAGGCCACCTGGCGCGAGGCCCTGACCAAGGACGTGCACTTCGGCATTTCCGAGACCCCGCACTACCTCGGCCGCGCGGTGGCCGCGCTGGCCGCCGACCCGGACCGGGCGCGCTGGGGCGGGCAGTCGCTGTCCTCCTGGCAGCTGGCCAAGGCCTACGGCTTCACCGACGTGGACGGCTCCCAGCCGGACTGCGGCAGCTACTTCGCCGAGAACGTCTTCGCCGAAACCCCGCTGGGCAAGGACCCCGCCGAGTACCGCTAGGCCGTGTCCGGTGGATCCCGCACGCGATCGCCGGGCCCAGCCCGCCCCTGGCGGTGCCGCCAGGAACGACCTGGACTCCGGCGCTCACGCACGGGATCCACCGGACACGGCCTAGGCGTCGCCGGGGCGGGCCAGCCCGGTCTCGTAGGCCAGCACCACGGCCTGCACCCGGTCGCGCAGGTCCAGCTTGGCCAGGATGCGGCCCACGTGCGTCTTCACCGTCGCCTCGGACAGGAACAGCGTCTTGGCGATCTCCGCGTTGGACATGCCCTTGGCGATGAGCACCAGCACCTCGCGCTCCCGCTCGGTCAGCACGTCCAGCATGGTCGCGTCGCGCAACTGCCCGGAGTCCGCCGAACCGAGGAAGCGGTCCAGCAGCCGCCTGGTCACACTCGGCGAGACCACCGCGTCCCCGCTGGCCACCGCGCGCAGTGCGGAGACCAGGTCCGCGGGCGGGGTGTCCTTGAGCAGGAACCCGCTCGCCCCGCCGCGCAACGCGGCCAGCACGTACTCGTCCAGGTCGAAGGTGGTCATCACGAGCACCTTCGACGTGCCCTCGGCGCTGATCCGCTTGGTCGCCTCCACCCCGTCCAGCACCGGCATGCGCACGTCCATCAGCACCACGTCCGGGCGCAGCTCGGCGGCCTTGCGCACGGCCTCAGCGCCGTCCCCCGCCTCCCCGACCACCTGGAGGTCCTCCTGCGCGTCGAGCACCATGCGGAACCCCATGCGCATCAGTTCCTGGTCGTCCACCAGCATCACCCGGATCACGGGCCGAGCTTAGGGCTTGTCCACCGGATCGCGCCCGCGATAGCCGCGCCGGTTTGGTCGCTGGCGGCACGGCCGGAACGCCCGAATACGTCCGGTATGAGGGCGTCCCGGCCGCGCCACCAGCGACCAAACCGATCACGGCTCTCGCAGACGCGATCCGGCGGACAAGCCCTGGGCAATGTCCACTCAGGACCCGACGGTCCGATTGGTCAGTGGCAGCCGGGCCGAGACCCGCCACCCGCCACCCGGCCGCGGACCCGCCTCCAGCTCACCGCCGAAGACACTGGCCCGCTCCTGCATGCCGATCAGCCCGTTGCCGCCGGAGACCAGGCCAGAGCCGGTGCCGGGGCCGCCGCCGCTGTCGAGCACCTGCACCCGGACCGCGTCCTCCTCGCGGTGCACCCGCACCACCGCCTTCACGCCCGCGCCGCCGTGCTTGATGGTGTTGGTCAGCGCCTCCTGCACGATCCGGTACACGCCGAGCCCGATGCCGGCCGGCAGGTCGTCCAGGTCGCCGCGCAGGTCCAGCTGTACCGGCAGGCCCACCGCGCGCACCTTCGCCACCAGCTCCTCGACCTGACCCGCGCTGGGCTGTGGGGTCATCTCCGGATCGTTCTCATCCGTGGTGCGCAGCACGCCGAGCAGCCTGCGCAGCTCGTTGAGGGCCTGCCTGCCGGTGGTGGAGATGGTCTTCAGCGAGCGCTCGGCCAGCTCCGGTTTGTCCTTGATCATGTAGGACGCGCCGTCGGCCTGGACCACGATCACGCTCACCGCGTGCGCCACCACGTCGTGCAGCTCGCGGGCGATCCTGGTGCGCTCGGCGGCCACCGCGATCTTGGCCTGCTGGTCCCGTTCCAGCTCCAGCAGCAGCAGTCGCTGCACCGCCTCCTCGTTCAGCGCCCTGCGGGCCGCGACGATCTCGCCGAGCAGCCAGGCGAAGGCGGGCGCGGCGAACCAGCTGAACGCCGACCAGGCGGCCGGGCCCGGTTCCGGGAAGCGGATCAGCACCACCACGTTGACCATCAGGATGCAGAAGGCGAACGCGCCCGCCGAGCGGCGGGTGCCGTACACCGCGAGGGTGTAGAGCATGATCGGAATGCCCAGCTCGCCGACCCGGTAGTCCATGTCGGCCGGATGCGTGAAGATCCGCAGGAACTCGGCGAAGACGATCAGCCCGCCGGCCACCATCGGCTGGCGGCGGCGCACGATCAGGGGAACGGTGAGCAGCGCACCGACCGAGTAGTAGTTCGTGTCGGTGACCACCCAGTTCGGGTTCTTGCCCAGCATGTCCAGCGTGGTGAGCAGGACGACCAGCGCCGTGTCGCCCACCAGGGGGTGGGCCCGCAGCCACAGGCTCAGTCTCCGCACCCGACGAGGGTAAACACTGCCCAGCCGGGTGGCGTCGTACCGCAGGCGGAGTTTCGCTACCCCTTGTGGATTACCGCCGGGCCCGCGCCGGAGCCGTCCTGCGTGCGACGATGCACCGGTGAACCCGGGGCCACTGTCCGCAGCCGTCGCCCACCTCTGCCAGCGGCTCACCCCGCAGGTCGGCTCGCGCACCGCGGCCGGGTTCGCCGAGGTGCTCCGGCGGCTGGGCGCCCCGCTCCAGGTCGCGGTCGCCGGCCGGATCAAGTCGGGCAAGTCCACGCTGGTCAACGCGCTGATCGGGCGGCGGGTGGCGCCCACCGACATCGGCGAGTGCACCCGGCTGGTCACTCGCTTCCACTACGGCACGGTGGACCGGGTCGAGGTGATCTTCACCGACGGCGGCAAGCAGGTGCTGCCCTTCGACGCCGACGGCATGATCCCGGCCAAACTCGGCGTCGACCTGAACCGGGTCTCGCACCTGGAGGCCTACCTGACCAGCGCGGTGCTGCGGGACCTGACCGTGATCGACACCCCCGGCCTCGGCTCGCTGGACGCCGCCTCGGTGGCCCGCACCGAGTCCGAGCTGCTCGGCGAGCCCGGCCAGGCCGCCGACGAGCTGGACGAGGTCTCCCGCAACGCGGTGGTCGGCGCGGAGGCCGTGCTCTACGTGGTCACCCAGACCGTGCGCTCGGACGACCGGGCCGCGCTGGCCGCCTTCACCGCGGCCACCGCCAGCCGGGAGGCCGGTCCGGTGAACGCGATCGCGGTGCTCAACAAGGCCGACACCATCGTCCCGGAAACCGTGGCCGGCTCGGGCGGCGACCTGTGGAAGGCGGCCGAGCTGCTGGCCGCGCACCAGGCCGAGACGCTCAAGCCCAGGGTCGCCGACGTGCTGCCGATGATCGGCCTGCTCGCCGAGACCGCGGAGACCGGCGGCTTCACCGCGGCCGACGCCGAAGCGCTCAAACAGCTCGCCGCCCTCGATGAGACCACCCGCGCCACCATGCTGCTCTCGGCCGACCTGTTCACCAGCTGGGACACCCCGGTGCCTGCCGCCACCAGGGAACGCCTGCTCAGCTGCCTCGACCTGCACGGCATCGGCACCGCGCTGAACCTGCTCGCCGCCGACCCCGAGCTGACCGCGGGCGCGCTGCGCCGCGGCCTGCTGGAGGCCTCCGGCCTGGCCGCGGTCCGGGCCAAGCTGGACGTGGTGTTCAAGGCCCGCGCCGACGGCATCAAGGCCGCCGCCGCGCTCGCCTCGGTCACCGCGCTGGCCCGCGCCTCCGGCGACCCCGGCGAACGCCAGCGCGTGCACGACGCCATCGAGGTCCTGCTGGCCAAGCCAGAGGCGCACCAGCTCCGCCTGCTGGAAGCCCTCACCCTGGTCACCTCCGGCCAGGTGGCCATGCCTGCCGACCTGGCCGAGGAGGTGCTGCGGGTGGGCGGCTCGGCCAAACCCGACCAGCAGCTCGGCCTGCCCGGCCGCCCCCGCCAGGAACTGCTCGCCTTCGCGCTGGAACGGGCCGGCTGGTGGCGGGCCTTCGCCTCCTTCGGGGCCACTCCGGCGCAAAGCCGGGTGGCGCACGTGGTGCACCGCGCATACTTCCTGATCTGGCAGCAGCTCGGTGGAGGATCGAGATGACGACCGGGGGAACCGGACCGGTGGACGCCGCGTCGGAAGAGGTCATGTTCGACCCCGCACGCGGTGAGCGGAAGAAGCTCATCCAGCTGTGCCTCTACGCGCTCGACCGGGCCCGCAGCGCCGGTGTCGCGGAGCGGATCGTGCACGGGCTGGCCGGAGTGGGGGTGACCGCGGTGCGGCCGGACGGGGAGCGGTTCGACCCGGCCGTGCACGAGGCGGGCGGCACCCAGCCCACCGACGACCCCGCGCTGGCCGGGCTGGTCGCCGAGACCGAGGTGGTGGGTTTCCTGGACCACGGACAGCCGGTGCGGCCGCCGATCGTGACCGTGTACACGCTGCGCGAGGCCGCCGGGTGAACGCGCCGGTGACCTCGGGGGTGCCGCTGCCCAAGCTGGTGCGGCACACCGTCGGGCGGCTGGTCGAGCTGCTCAAGGAGGCCGATCCGGCCGCCGCCGAGTGGGTGGCCGCGGTGCGCGACGGGC
Organism: Crossiella sp. NPDC003009; assembly: GCF_053591555.1. Taxonomy (NCBI): domain Bacteria; kingdom Bacillati; phylum Actinomycetota; class Actinomycetes; order Pseudonocardiales; family Pseudonocardiaceae; genus Crossiella; species Crossiella sp. NPDC003009. The sequence continues at coordinate 109,448 of NZ_JBSFUA010000007.1, forward strand.
GGCCCTCGGTGCCCTCGGTGGTGGTCGTCGGTGAGACCAACCGGGGGAAGAGCTCGCTGGTCAACGCGTTGCTGGCGGCGGAGAACCTGTCGCCGGTGGACGCGCACGTGGCCACCGCCAACTACCTGGTCCTCGCCCACGGCGAGGAGTGGGCCGCGCAGGCCTGCTACTCGGGGCAGGTGCAGCCGGTGTCCTTCCCGGTGGAGCAGCTGCACCGCTGGGTGACCGTGACCGGGGAGCTGCCGGAGGGCCAGCTGCCGCCCCGCTTCGTCCGGGTCGAGGCGCCCATCCCGCTGCTGAGCCGGTTGACCGTGATCGACACCCCCGGGGTCGGCGGGCTGGACTCGATGCACGGCGAGCTGGCCGCCGAGGCCGCCGCCAACGCCACCGCGCTGCTGTTCGTGGTGGATGCCTCCGCGCCGCTGACCAGCGGCGAGCTGACCTTCCTCGCCCAGGCGGGCGAGCGGGTGGAGACCGTGTTGTTCGCGCTGACCAAGACCGACCAGTACCGGGGCTGGCGGCAGGTGCTGGAGGCCAACCGGGCACTGCTGGCCGAGCACGCGCCCCGGTTCGCCGGCGCCGTCTTCCACCCCGTCAGCGCCCGGATGTTCGGCCTGGCCAAGAACGCGCCCACGCCGGAGACCGCGGCGCTGCTGCGCGAGCAGTCCGGCATCGCGCCGTTGCAGACCGGCCTGCAGGAGCTGGTCGCCGCGCACGCGGCCATGCTCGCCGAGGCCAACACGCTGCGCGCGGCGGCCACCGCACTGGCCGAGCAGACCGTCAAGCTGACCGCCGAGCAGCGCACCCTGAGCACCGGCGAGGACGAGGCCGAGTCGCTGCGGGCGCGCAAGGACGAGCTGGTCGCGCTGCGCCGCTCGGCCACCAGGGGCTGGCAGGTGCGGCTGCGCGGGGAGACCCAGCGGGCGCGGGTGGAGAGCTCGCACGAGGTGGCCAGGCAGATGCGGGACGTGCAGTCCTGGTTCCGGCGGGCCATCGACGCCGCCGACCGGGAGGGCCTGCAACGGCTGCCGCAGGAGCTGGACGCGGCGCTGCAGCTGGTCTCCGGCCGGTTGAGCGACGGACTGGCCGCCCGGCTGGACGCGCTGGCCAAGGCGGTGCTGGCCGAACTGTTCTCCCCGGACGAGCTCGATGTCATCCGGTCCCAGTTCGCCCGCGCCGGACAGCCGCCGGTGCTGCTGCGCAGCCCGGACCGGCGCCCGCCCAACGCCGAGGACAAGCTGCTGGTGTTCATGGGCGTCTCCGGCGGGCTCGGCCTGGGCAAGGCCGCCGCGCTGCCGCTGGCCGGGCTGGGCATCGCCGCCTCCAGCGCGCTGGTGCTGCCGGTGACCATCGTGCTCGGCCTCGGCGCGGGCTGGTGGCTGGCCCGCACCCGCAAGCACACCGCGGACAAGACCTACCTCAAGCAGTGGCTCACCGAGGTGGTCGCGGACGCCCGCTCCACCATGGAGCAGCTGGTCTCCGAGCAGCTGATCGAGGCCGAGCAGCAGCTCTCGCTGGCCATGGACGACGCGCTGGGCAGGCGGATCGGCGCGATCGAGGACGAGCTGCGCGAGGTGGACAAGGCGCTGCGGATGGACACCGCCGAACGCAACCGGCGGCTGCAGGCGGTCGGCAAACGGCTCGCCGAGGTGAAGGCGGGGCGGGCGCAGGCGGAGATGCTGCTGGGTCGCATCCGCGATCAGCGCGACGCGGGTTGACAGGTTGTCACCATTTCGATCGGTTGCCGACTTGGCGATGGAACCGAACGGGCCTACCGTAAGTCGAAGTGGCAAGAAACGCCCAGCTTGCCCGCACCCCGGGTAGTCCAAGGGGGATCAGGTGTACATCGAGGAGACCGGCGCCACCGACGGTGACATCAAGGTGACCGTGGACGGTGAGGAGATGACCGTCGAGGCTGTCAGCGACAGCAACCAGGACGGGATCGACGACACGGCGGTGGTCGAGACCGACGACGGCTACCTCAGCTTCACCGACACCAACGGCGACGGCACCGCCGACGTCATGCGCACCCTCGACGACAAGGGCGCGGTGGTCAGCACCGCGCGCTTCGACTCGGCCAGCGGCGAGTGGGTCACCGAGGGACAGCGCTCCAGCGCGGGCCCGCAGACCGCGGTGGGGACCGGGTCCGGGCTGATCGTGCACGGCCCCGACGGCGAGCAGCACCTGCAGGGCGAGCTGACCGACACCGACGGCGACGGCAAGGGCGACACCCTGGTGGTCACCGACGCCGACGGCGACACCGTGGTCTTCGCCGACATCGACGGCGACGGCGACGCGGACGTGGCCACCGAGATCACCGGCAGCGGCCAGGTGATCGTCAGCGAGCACCGGGGCAACGGCGAGTGGGTCGTGGTGCACGACGAGAGCCTCGGCGACACCATGGGCAGCGAACCGGCCCGGCTCTCCGACGCCGACTGGGAGGTCGAGACCGCCACGGACAAGGCGCCGCAGGGCAGCTTCCACGTGGACCCGGTCACCGGCGAGTGGGTCGACTCCACCGGCACCGGCGGCGGCATCGGTGGCGCGCAACAGCCCCGCTGGACATAGAACTACGCCCCGGAGTACCCCGGTTCAGCCGGGCTAAAACCCGAATCAACCTCATCCGGATACCGGGTGGGGTTGATCTCTTTGTGGGACACGCCACCAGAGAGCGCTTGCTGAGCTGGGCGGGGCCGGAAACGTCACCCGTTCATCTCCGCGCCACAAGTGGCTGAATCGATCCCCTTATCGGTCTTGTGAGCGAGGCGACACTCCGGGTGTCGGCAGCGCCTGTTGGGTACCGCTAGCCTCAAAACAATCCCTTTCCACGCCACGCCCGGCGCCCCCGGGCGTAGCGTCGCTTTCTTCGCTCAGGCAGGAGACGCCATGACCGCACTGACCATCCCCGGTCTCGATCAGGCACCCACGACGCACGCGCGCCTGCTTTCCTGGGTTCGTGAGGTCGCGGAACTGACCGCGCCGGACGAGGTCGTCTGGGTCGACGGGTCGCCCGAGGAAGCTGAGCGCCTGAACCAGAAACTGGTCGACGCAGGCACCTTTGTGCGACTCCAGAACAAACCGAACTCGTTCTGGTGTGCCTCTGACCCCAATGACGTGGCCAGGGTGGAAGAGCGGACCTACATCTGTTCCGTTGACGAGGCCGACGCCGGTCCGACCAACAACTGGATGAATCCGGTCGAGATGAAGTCCATCATGACCGAGCTCTACCGCGGCTGCATGCGCGGCCGCACGATGTACGTCATTCCGTTCTGCATGGGCCCGCTCAGCGCGGAAAAGCCCATGCTGGGCGTGGAAATCACCGACTCCGAATACGTCGTGGTGTCCATGGGCGTCATGACCCGCATGGGCAGCAAGGCGCTGGCGCTCTTCGGTGACGACGCCGACTACGTGCCCTGCCTGCACTCGGTCGGCGCGCCGCTGGAGCCCGGCCAGCAGGACGTGCCGTGGCCCTGCAACGACACCAAGTACATCACCCACTTCCCGGAGACCAGGGAGATCCAGAGCTTCGGCTCCGGCTACGGCGGCAACGCGCTGCTGGGCAAGAAGTGCTACTCGCTGCGCATCGCCTCCACGATCGCGCGCGAGGAGGGCTGGCTGGCCGAGCACATGCTGATCCTCAAGCTGACCTCGCCGGAGCAGAAGGTCCACTACATCGCCGCGGCGTTCCCCTCGGCCTGTGGCAAGACCAACCTCGCCATGCTGGAGCCGACCATCCCCGGCTGGAAGGTCGAGACCCTCGGCGACGACATCGCCTGGATGCGCTTCGGCGAGGACGGCCGCCTGTACGCGGTGAACCCGGAGGCCGGCTTCTTCGGCGTCGCGCCCGGCACCAACTGGAAGACCAACCCGAACGCCATGCGCACCATCGAGCGCGGCAACTCGGTGTTCACCAACGTCGCCCTCACCGACGACGGCGACATCTGGTGGGAGGGCATGGAGAACACGCCCGCGCACGCCACCTCGTGGAAGAAGCAGGACTGGACCCCGGCCGACGGCGAGAACGGGGTGCTCAGCTCGCACGCCAACTCCCGTTACTGCACGCCGATGTCGCAGTGCCCGGTGCTCGCGCCGGAGTGGGACGACCCCAACGGCGTGCCGATCTCGGCGATCTTCTTCGGCGGCCGCCGCGGCACCACCATCCCGCTGGTGAACGAGGCCCGCGACTGGCAGCACGGCGTGTTCATGGGCGCCACCCTCTCCAGCGAGAAGACCGCGGCCGCCGCGGGCAAGGTCGGCGACGTGCGCCGCGACCCGATGGCCATGCTGCCCTTCATCGGCTACCACGCCGGTGACTACTTCGCGCACTGGATCTCCGTCGGCAAGAACGCCGACTCGGTGAAGCTGCCGAAGATCTTCTACGTGAACTGGTTCCGCCGGGGCGACGACAAGCGCTTCCTGTGGCCCGGATTCGGCGAGAACGGCCGCATCCTGAAGTGGGCCATCGAGCGCATCGAGGGCAAGGCCGCGGCCCAGGAGACCCCGATCGGCCACGTGCCGACCGCGGACGACCTGGACCTGTCCGGGCTGGACGCGCCGAGGGCCGACATCGAGGCCGCGCTGGCCGTGGATGTGGACGAATGGCGGGCCGAACTGCCGCTCATCGAGGAGTGGTTCACTCAGATCGGTGACAAGCTGCCCAGCTCGCTGCGTGACGAGCTGGAGGCGCTCAAGCAGCGTCTTGCCTGATCAGCGTCACGCACCAGAGCTCGGGGCCCGGTGGCCAGCGTCGTCCGCCGGGCCCCGAGCCAGGTTTGTGTGACCCTGTGGCAAGGGACACAGTGAAGTGCATGCCCGAACGTCCTGGTCCCGCCACTCGCGCCCGCAGGGTGTGTGCCGTGCTGCGCACCCTGCGCAAGGCCAACCGCCTCACCCTGCATCAGGTCGCGCTCGCCCTCGGCGTCTCGGTGACCAAGGTGCAACGCATGGAGACCGGGCGGCGCGGCCTGCACGTCGACGACGTGAACGCCCTGCTCACCCTGTACCAGGTGCCCGCGCAGCAGCGGGCCGAGCTGCTCGCCCAGGTGGGCGCGGCGGCCAACCCCGGCTGGTGGCAGGCCCCCGGCTCGCGGCTGCCCGCCGACCTGCGCCAGCTGATCGGCCTTGAGGACGAGGCCGCGGTGGTGCGCGACTACGAGCTGGCCATGGTGCCCAGCCTGCTGCAGACCGCCGAGTACGCCAGGTCCGCGCTGGGCGGCATGGACCACCGGCTGCACGAGCCCGACCTGGGCCGCCAGGTCGCGGCCACCATGACCAGGCAGATGGTGCTGGCCAGACCCACCCCGCCGAACCTGCACTGCGTGGTCGAGGAGAGCGCGCTGCAGCGGCCGATCGGCGGGCCAGGGGTGCTGGCCCGCCAGCTGCAGGCGCTGTGCGTGCTGGCGGACCGGCCCAACGTCACGCTGCGGGTGCTGCCCGGCAGCCGGGGCGCGCATCCCGGGCTGCGCGGCTCGATGACCATCCTGGAGTTCGCCGACGCGCCCACCCTGGTGTGCGTGCCCACGGCGGGCACGCACACCTTCCTGCAGACCGCGGCCGAGGTGGACCGGGCGCGGGAGGCCTGGGCGGTGCTGGAGCACCTGGCCCTGCCGCCCGCGGAGTCGGCGCACCTGCTCGGCGGGTACGCCGGTGAGCTGGCCCGCGCTAGCTGATCGCCGGGAACGGCGGCCGTGGCTTGGCCGCCGGGTCCGGCATGGGCTCGCCCGCGCAGGTGCTGCCGTTGGCCGGCAGGGCGCCGGTGGTCAGGTAGGCGCTGACCCTGGTGTCCACGCAGGCGTTGCCGCGCAGGTACATCCAGTGGTCGCCCTCGTCGGTGACCACCAGCATCGGCGAGCCCTTGGGCAGCACCCGCTGGGCCCGCTGGGCGCCCTCGATCGGGGTCTGCGGGTCGCGCACGGAGTCCACCAGCAGCATCGGCGGCAGGCCGCGGCCGGTGACCCCGGGCAGGCGCAGGTCAGGGCGCTGCCAGGACATGCACTGCTGCACGATCTTCTGCCAGCCCATCAGCGGATACCTGCGGCCCAGTCGCTCGGACTCGGCGATGGTCCCGGCCCGGCCGCCGCGGTAGGGCGTGTCGTTGCAGACGATGGACAACGCGGTGCCGGTCTGGCTGTTCGGGTCCGGGGTGAGGATGTCCTGTCCTGGCGCGGACTCCGCCGCCGGGCCGCCCTCGCTGAGCCGCTTGAGCAGGGCCAGGTTCGCCGCGGCGCTGGGGAAGTAGTCCTTCTGCCCCTGGGTGCCAACGATCACCATGTCGAGGTCCGCGCCGCCCAGCAGTCTTCCTTGCACCGCAACGGGTTTCGCGGCCAGCCGGGCCCGCACGGTCTCGTACGTCGCGCCCGTCTCGGCCGCGGTGCGGCCCCAGCCGTAGCGGTCGTGGTGCCGGGCCAGCCAGGGCAGGAAGTCGGTGCGGAACCGGCGTTCCATGGCACGGGCCTGGTCGTTGAGCAGCTGCTGCCAGGTCGCGGTGACATCGGGGACCGAGTCCAGCACGAACCGGCCCACCCGGTGCGGGAAGTAGGTGGCGTAGAACGGGCCGAGCCAGGCGCCGCCGGACACCCCGTAATAGTTGATCTTGTGTTCGCCGAGCAGGTGGCGCAGCAGGTCGAGGTCGTGCGCGGTCTGCTCGGTGTTGACGTACTTGCCCAGTTCGCTGTTCTGGCAGTCGCGGGCGATGGCGTCGTTGACCGCCAGGAACTTCGCCAGGTTGGCCGGGCTGCGGTCCCGCCAGTCCGGCAGCGGCGAGGGCGCGGTGGGCTGGCAGCTGACCTGGCTGCTGCCGCCGGTGCCGCGCACGTCGATGCCGTAGACGTCCTGGCCGGCCAGCACCGCCTGCTGGCCGGCGGCCAGGAAGTTCAGCGGGAAGGACCGGCCGGCCTCGCCCGGTCCACCGGGGTTGGTGAACAGCACGCCCTGGCGGACGCCGGTGGCGCGCAGCCGGGTGATCGCCACGGTGATGTCCTTGCCCTCGCGGGGGCGGCGCCAGTTCATCGGCGCGGCGTAGCCGGCGCATTCCAGCGCGGTGCCGCCCGGTGGCAGGCCGGGTGGCGGGTTGGCCTGGTCGAAGCAGGGTTTCCAGTTCAGGCGCTGGGTGAGGTAGCGGCTCGGGGTGGACCCGGTGGCGAAGGCGGCCGCGGGCGCGGCGAGCAGTGCGGCGGCGACCACCAGCACGGTTGCCTTGCGTCTCAAGGACATCTGGTTTCCCCCTCAGGAAGTGTGCCGTGGGCGAGGAAGGCCTCGACCGCGGTGTTCACGCACGGGTTGCCGGGGTAGAGGCCGTGGTCGCCGCCGGCGACGACCAGCAGCCGGGAGCCGGGCAGGCGCTGCTGCAGGCGGCGGGCGCCCTCGATCGGCGTCTTCGGGTCCTGTTCGGACTGCACGATGAGCATCGGCGGCAGGCCGTGGCCGGTGATCCGGGTGACCGGCAGGCCGGGCCGCTGCCAGCCGAGGCAGTCGTTGACCACCTGGGCCCAGCCGTAGAGCGGGTACCGCTGGCCCAGCCGGGCCGAGTCGGCCACCAGCGAGGCCCTGGTGAATCGGGATGGCGTGTCGTTGCAGCGGATCGCGGTGTAGACCGCGCCGTAGCTGGCCGGGTCCGGGTTGAGGATGTCCGAGCCGGGCGGCGCGGCCAGCGGGGTGGCCTGGCCCTTGTCCAGTGCGGCCAGCTGACCGGCCAGGCCGGGGAAAGCGGCGGCGTGGCCGAGGCCGCCGAGGATGATCGCGTCCAGCACGGCCCCGTTGATCCCGTTGACCGGAGCCGTTGCCAGGCGGGCACGCAATCCCTCGTACCGGGCATGTGCGGCGGCCGGGGTCTGGCCCCAGCCGTAGGTCGCGTGCCGCTGCGCCAGCCAGGGCAGGAAGCCTTCGCGGAACCGGCGCTCGTAGGCCATCGGCAGCGTGGCCTGGGTGCTCTCCCAGCTGCCGGTGGCGTCCATGGCCGAGTCCAGCGCGAACCGGCCGGCCCGGTGCGGGAACAGGCTGGCGTAGTGCGTGGCCAGCCAGGTCCCGGCGGAGATGCCGAGGAAGTTGATCTTCCGCTGGCCGAGCAGGTGGCGCAGCAGGTCCAGGTCGCGGGCGGTCTGCGCGGTGGTGGTGGTCGCCGCCCGCTCGCCGAGGAAGACCTGGCAGTCGCGGATGATCCGCTCGGCCTGGTCCTGCATGGCGGTCAGGTTGGCCGGGGTGCGGTCCCTCGGGTCCAGCGGCAGCGCTTGGTCAGCGGCGGCCGGTGGCCCGCAGCGGACCGGTGAGCTGGCGCCGGTGCCGCGCGGGTCGATGCCGATGAGGTCAAAACGGTCGGCGAGCTCGGTGCGGCGGGACAGCGACAGCGGCAGCCTGCGGCCGGGCGAGCCCGGTCCGCCGGGGTTGGTGAACAGCACGCCTGCCGCCGGGCCGGTGGCCCTGATCCGGCTCACCGCGATGCTGATCTTCTTGTGTCCCGGGCGGTGCCAGTCCAGCGGGGCCTGGAACTCCGCGCACTCCAGGCGCTCGAAGTTCGCCGGTGGGTTCGGTGGCGGGTCGGCCGGATCGAAGCAGGGTCGCCAGGACAGCTGCTGGCCGGTCAGCGGATCGGCTTGGGCCAGGGCCGGAGTTGTTGCCAGGGAAAGGAAAACCGTGCTGAGCAAGGCCAGCCCAATGGTGCGGTTCTTGGTGCGGTGCTGGGCGTCCACCCGTGCTCCCCTCAGTGCGCCTGTTGGTCACGCTAAGGAAAAACGGTGGAGCGCGCAGTGAACCTGGACCACACTCAGGGCGTCTTCAGGGGAGTACGTAAGGGGAAAATCAGCGAGAAGTAGGGAGGTGTGCCATGGCCGGGCTGGCGATGCTCGTGCTTGCTGTGGCCGCCGTGGTGATGGTTCTGCTGGCGCAGCAGGGAGAACGTCCGGGGGCGGAGCTGGACGCGCGCACCCATGAGCGCCTGCCCACCGGGTCAGGCCGGTAGCTCGGCCTGACCGCCGATGCCGCGGACGGTCTTGGAGACCGGCTTGTTCGTCTCGGCGAAACAGGTGCCGACGGTGTAGCCCTCCGACCAGTCGCGTTCGGAGGGCACCCGCCAGCTGGTCGCCACGTCCGGGCGGCCCTCCGGCGCCAGCAGGTAGTCGATGACCACCTGCTTGCAGTGCTTGTCCATGGTGGAGTGCAGCTGCTCGGGAGGCGGGATCTTGTCGCTGCTCTTGCCCAGGTTCTTCACCGAGGGCAGCGCCTCACCCACGTGCGGCTGGTTGCACGGCACGCCGACCAGCGTCTCCGCCTTCGACGGCGAACCGGCCGTGCACAGCTGGTAGGCCCAGAAGTCCTTCTTCAGCGCGTCCTTGAGCGAGCCGGTGCGGCTGACCGGCGCGCCGTCCGGGCCGACCTCGACCACGGTGCAGATCACGTAGTGCTGCCCGGTGGCCCACAGCGCCTTGTCCGGCCAGATCGCGCCCACCCGCAGCCTGCTGGCCGGGGCGGCCTCACTGCCCATGTACTCGGTGAGCTTCTCCGCGCACCGCGGGATCGAGCTGGCCAGCAGGGTCGAGTCGTCGGGGTAGGCCTTGGGCAGGTGCTGCGGCAGCGTCTCCAGCCAGGTCACCTCGGCCTCGTGCGAGCGCGCGCAGGGCACCCGGCCCAGCACCTTGGCGTCGAAGCACTCGCCGACGCCCGGCAGCTTCTCCTCCGGCGGCGCGGTCAGCTTCGTGGTCGGCCGCGCCGGCACCACACCGCTCACCGAGGTCGGCTCGCCCGCCACGGTCGCGCCGGTGGTGCACCCGGCGGCCAGCAGCGCGCACAGCGTGAGCGCCAGTGCTGCTCTCCGCATGCTCGCCTCCCTCGCTGACCGTGATCGTGCGGCTACCGTCCCGTACGGCTGGTGCGCTGTTGGTCACGATTCGGGCACTTCGAACACAGGGTTTTCCTGCTGCCCGATGACGACCATTGCCACACATGCCTAACATCCGCGACACATCCGCGCCCGGCAAGGTCACCGTAGCGGTGGCAGGCCCGCGGGGGAGGACAACGGAGGAGTTCGATGCCGTCTGGTTCGTCACCACCAGTCTCCGCGCGCCCCAGCGGGCTGCGCTGGAACTGGTGGAACCTGCTGCTCGTGGTGCCGCTGCTGATGCTGGTCACCCCGATGATCAACTTTGATGAGCCGCGGCTGCTCGGCCTGCCGTTCTTCTACTGGTCGCAGTTCGCCTTCGTGCCGCTGGGCGTGGTCTGCGTCGGGCTGGTCTACCTCAAGACCAGGGACGAGCCGGTGGTCACGGACGCGCCGGACCGCCTTGACGTGGACCGGCTGGACGAGGGGGACAAGGCGTGAGCGAGATCCAGTGGCCCCAGCTGATCGTCTTCGCGGTGCTGTTCCTGCTGGTGACGGTGCTCGGGTTCGTGGCATCCAAGTGGAAGGCCGGTGACACCCTCGACCACCTCGACGAGTGGGGTCTCGGCGGCCGCAAGTTCGGCTCCTGGATCACCTGGTTCCTGGTCGGCGGCGACCTCTACACCGCCTACACCTTCGTCGCGGTGCCGGCGCTGATCTTCGGCGCTGGTGCGATGGGCTTCTTCGCGCTGCCCTACACGGTGATCCTGTACCCGCTGGTGTTCCTGCCGCTGCTGCGCATGTGGTCGGTGTCCAGGGTGCACGGCTACGTGACCCCTGCCGACTTCGTCCGCGGCCGCTACGGCTCGCGCATCCTGGCCCTGCTGATCGCGGTCACCGGCATCATCGCCACCATGCCCTACATCGCGTTGCAGCTGGTGGGGCTGGAAGCGGTGCTGCGCACCATGGGCTTCAACGGCAGCGGCCTGCTCGGACACCTGCCGCTGTTCATCGGCTTCCTGATCCTGGCCGTCTACACCTACCAGTCCGGCCTGCGCGCCCCGGCGCTGATCGCCTTCGTCAAGGACACGCTGATCTACATCGTGATCCTGGTCGCGGTCATCTACCTGCCGGCCAAGCTGGGCGGCTGGACCACGATCTTCGAGCGCTCCTCCGAGCTGCTGTCCCAGCCAGGTGCCAACGGCCAGCCCAAGGGCTCGCTGCTGCTGAACCCGAACAACCAGCTCCAGTACGCCACCCTGGCGCTGGGCTCGGCGCTGGCGCTGTTCCTCTACCCGCACTCGCTGACCGGCATCCTGGCCTCCAGGGGCCGCAACGTGATCAAGAAGAACATGGTCGCGTTGCCCGCCTACTCGCTGCTGCTCGGTCTGCTGGCGCTGCTCGGCTACGTGGCGCTGACCGCGGGCACCAAGCCGCTGATGAACAACGCCACCGGGCGGCCGGACTCCAACACCATCGTGCCGGTGCTCTTCGACCAGCAGTTCCCCGGCTGGTTCGCCGGTATCGCCTTCGCCGCGATCGGCATCGGCGCGCTGGTCCCGGCCGCGATCATGTCCATCGCCGCGGCCAACCTGTGGACCCGCAACATCTACAAGGAGTACCTGAAGAAGGACGCCTCGCCGAAGCAGGAGGCGCAGCAGGCCAAGCTGGCCTCGCTGGTGGTCAAGTTCGGCGCGGTCGCCTTCATCGTCTTCGTCGACCCGCAGTACTCCATCGACCTGCAGCTGATCGGCGGCGTGATCATCCTGCAGACGCTGCCCGCGGTGGCGATCGCGCTCTACACCCGCTGGTTCCACGTGTGGGGCCTGGTCGCGGGCTGGATCGCCGGTATGGGCTACGGCTTCTACCTGCTCTACCAGATCCCGAACCCGGCCGCGGGCCGCGCGCACTTCGGCGGTTCCGCGCTGACCCTGGACAAGCTGTCCCTGCTCGGCTGGGAGCCGTTCGCCGGGTCCAAGGTGCAGATCTACGTCGGGTTCATCGCGCTGGTGGTGAACCTGGTGGTCGCGGTGGTCGGCACGATCATCGCCAGGCAGCTCAAGGTGTTCAACGGCACCGATGAGACCAAGGGCGAGGATTACCACGCCGACGAGGGCGACCCCTCGCTCAAGGCGGTCGCCGCGCACTGACGCGGGAAGGCGAGGTTCCCCGGTCCGCCAGGGCCGGGGAACTCCGCTCGCCACACCAGTTCGTCGACCTGGCACAGCACCGACCCGGCGCCGCCGGGGGCCAGCTCCGGCGCCCCGGCCACCCGCCGGGTCCCGGCAGGCCCCGGTCCGCCGCGCAGCACCAGCGGCGCGTCCACCCTGGCCCGCCGCCACAGCGCGCCCAGCCGCTCCCCGGTCAGCTCGGCCGCCGAGCCATGCCCGGCCACCACGTCCCACAGCGGCCGCCGCCTGCCCAGCTCCCCGGCCAGCCAGCGCTCCTGCCCCGCCCCCAGCAACGACCCGGTCTGCCGGTACTGCTGGGTGTCCACCAGCCGCAGCGCCAGCAACCGCCCCCAGCGCAGGCTCCGGTAGATCGGCATCCGCCCGCCGTCCGGCCGCGAGGCCGCGCGCAGCGGCTGGTGCTCGTAGTAGGCCCGGCAGGCCGCCACCCACTCCCCGGCCAGCTCCCCCGGCCCCCACACCGACACCTGCGGCGCACTCGCCCGCGCCAGCTGCGCGGCCGGGGTGAGCAGGCTCATCGCCCGCTCCCGCGGATCACCGCCGGATGGCCGGTGCTCGCCGAGCCGGAGCACCAGGTCGGCAGGCTGCGGCAGGGCGTCACCGCTGGTCACGGCCAGCCGCAGCGGTTCGAGCGCGACCGGGTGCGGCGCGGTGCGGGTGCGCCCGGTCAGCGAGAGGTGCCTGCCGTGCCGGAAGCGGAAGAAGTACTCGGTGCTCGGTTCCAGGCCGTCCACCTCGACGTGCACGCTGTGCCCCCACTCGGGCAGCGCGTCAGTCTCGCCCGCACGCACCACCCTGGTGCCTGCCGGATCGGCGCTGAGCTGCCAATGCACGGTCAGCGGGAGGTCCGGGGCGCCGGTCAGGCGGGTCCAGAGCACCACCGAGTCCGGCTCGGGGTCGCCGGAGGCCACGCCGAGGGTGAACGGGTCCTGTCGCACCTTAGGCAGGTAATCAGGTATGGACGTCCACCGCGTGGCGGCAAGGTGCCATTGGAGTGAATCTAGTGTTTGAATCGACGGCGTGGATCGAGCCGTACTGACTGACACCGTCCGCTCGCGGTGGGACAACGATGTCCTGACGAGCCTGTCCGAACTGGTCTCCGTGCCCGCGATCTCGCCGGCCTTCGACCCCGACTGGGCCCGCAACGGCCACCTGGACGCCGCCATCGAGCACGTCCGCCGCTGGCTGGTCGAGCGCGCGCTACCCGGCGCCGCCGTGGACGTGGTGCGCCTGGAGGGCCGGACCCCGGTGCTGCTGCTCGACCTGCCGGCGCAGGCCGGGTTCGAGGACGCGGGCACCGCGCTGCTCTACGGGCACCTGGACAAGCAGCCGCCGGTGGGTGGCTGGTCCGAGGGGCTCGGCCCGTGGACGCCGGTGCTGCGGGACGGCCGCCTCTACGGCCGGGGCTCGGCCGATGACGGCTACGCGGGCTACGCCGCGGTCACCGCGATCGAGGGCCTGCTGGCCGCCGGTGGCGCGCACGGGCGCTGCGTGGTGCTGCTGGAGACCGGCGAGGAGTCCGGCAGCCCCGACCTGCCCGCCTACCTGGAGCACCTGCGCGACCGGCTGGGCGAGGTGTCGCTGGTGGTCTGCCTGGACTCCGGCGCGGCCGACTACGAGCGGATGTGGCTGACCACCTCGCTGCGCGGCCTGGTGCAGACCCAGGTGACCGTGCGCGTGCTGGAGTCCGGTCAGCACTCCGGCTCGGCCAGCGGGGTGGTGCCCAGCTCCTTCCGCGTGCTGCGCCAGCTTCTGGACCGGCTGGAGGACTCGGCTACCGGCAAGGTGCTGCTGCCCGAGCTCAGCGCGGACATCCCGGCGGAGCGGGTGCGGGAGGCCGAGGAGGCCCTCGCCGTGCTGCCCGGCCTGCTGCTGCGGCTGTTCCCGCTGATGCCGGGCATGCGCACGGTGACGGAGGACGAGCTGGAGCTGGAGCTCAACCGCACCTGGCGGCCGACGCTGTCGGTCATCGGCGCGGACGGCCTGCCGGTGCCGGACGACGCGGGCAACGTGCTGCGCCCGCACACCACGCTGATGCTGGGCTTCCGGCTGCCGCCCACCGCGGACTCGGCCGCCGCGCTGGCCGCGGTGCGCCGCGCGCTGACCACCGACGTGCCCTACGGCGCCCAGGTGGAGCTGGCCAAGGTGGAGGCGGCCGACGGCTGGAACGCGCCGAGCCTGCGGCCCTGGCTGCGCGAGGCCCTGGACACCGCGGGCGAGCAGGTCTTCGGCACCGGCTGGAAGGCCACCGGCGAGGGCGGCTCCATCCCGTTCATGGGCCTGCTGCACGAGGCGTACCCGCAGGCGCAGTTCGTGGTCACCGGCGCGCTGGGTGCGGACAGCAACGCGCACGTGCCGGATGAGTCCCTGCACCTGGACTACGCCCGCCGGATCACCGAGGCGATCTCCTACGTGCTGGACGCGCACGCCCGTTCCGGTAAGTGAGTTGCGTGGCCCGGATCGCTCAGGCGGTCCGGGCCTGCCGGATGCCGATCACCACCCCGGCCAGCACGGACAGCCCCAGCGTGGCCACGCCGACCAGGGTGGACCAGTCCGCCGGGCTGATCTGGGGGTGTGCGCGCAGGAACTGGGCGTTGGCCACGCCGAACCAGGTCCACATGGCCAGCGCGAGCACCGCGCAGCCCAGGCCGAGCAGCTGTTCGCCCAGTGAGCGGCCGCCCACTGCCGCGCACGGCGGTTCGCTCACCCATCTGCTCCCCCTGTCTCCGTTGCGCCGGGGATCAAACACGCACGGCCAGGGTGTCCGCATGCTGATCACCCGTCCGGCCGTGGCCAGCGCGGTGCGCAGCCGCAGGGTTAGCCCAGGTAGCTCAGCCTGCATAGTCATGGACCCGTAACCGGCTACCTGCTGTGCTACCGGCCATCCGGATGGCAGGATGCGCAGAACTTGCCCGGAAACTGACTACGAGGAGTGACACCGTGGCCCGTCGACCAAGACACCAGGTGCTCGCCCTGCTGCCGGTGGCAGCACTGCTGCTCGCCGCGACCGCGTGTGGCGGCGGTGGCGGCGCCACGGCCAACGGTGTGCCGCTGGTCGAGGCAGGGAAGATCAAGACCTGCACGCACCTGCCGTACGAGCCCTTCCAGTTCAAGCAGGGCAACGAGGTCGTCGGCTTCGACGTCGACCTGGTGAACCTGGTGGCCAAGGACCTGGGCGTCAAGCAGGAGATCGTGGACGGTCCGTTCGACACGATCGCCTCCGGCCAGGACCTCAACATCAACAAGTGTGACGTGGCCGCCGCGGGCATGACCATCACGGACACCCGCAAGCAGAACTTCGACTTCTCCGACCCGTACTTCCTGGCCACCCAGGCGCTGCTGGTCAAGAAGGGCTCCGGCATCACCAGCCTTGACTCGCTCAAGGGCAAGAAGATGGGTGTGCAGGCCGACACCACCGGCAAGGTCTACGCGGAGAAGAACGCCGCGCCCGCCGGGGTGGAGCTGGTGACCTTCGAGGACCTCGGCCTGCTGCTGGAGTCGGTGAAGAACGGTTCGGTCGCCGCGGCCATCAACGACGACTTCGTGCTCAAGGACTACGCCCGCAAGAACCCGGACACCGAGATGACCGCGGCGTTCAACACCAACGAGAACTACGGCATCGGCGTCCGCAAGGGCAACGACGTGCTGCTGAAGAAGGTCAACGAGGTGCTGGCCAAGGCCAAGAGCGACGGCACCTACGCGAACCTCTACGAGAAGTGGTTCAAGGAGAAGCCGAAGCAGGGCTGATCCGACCGTCCGGGGCCGGTGCGAGATCCGCACCGGCCCTGTCTGTTTGCCAGGAGCTTGTGTATGTCAGGAAAGACCGGCCTCAGCCGGAGACAGCGCGCCCGGTTGTTCCGGGGCATCCAGTACGGCCTGCTCGTCGTCGTGCTCGTGGTGATGGCCTTCCTCGCCAACTGGGAGAAGATCGTCACCTCGTTCTTCGACTTCGAGGTCGCGGGGCAGCTGTTCCCGAACATCATCGTCATCGCGTTGAAGAACACCATCGTCTACACCGCGCTGGGCTTCGCCTTCGGCATCGTCGTGGGTGTCATCCTCGCGCTGATGCGGCTGTCCTCGGTCGGCCCGTACCGCTGGATCGCCACCCTCTACATCGAGTTCTTCCGGGGCCTGCCCGCGCTGCTGGTCTTCCTCGCGGTCGGCTTCGGCATCCCCACCGCGTTCGGGATGAACGTCGACCGCATGCTGATCATCACCTTGGCGCTGGGCATCGTGGCCTCGGCCTACATGGCCGAGACCATCCGGGCCGGCATCAAGGCGGTGCCCAAGGGACAGGTGGAGGCGGCCCGCTCACTGGGCATGTCGCCGACCAGGACGCTGGTCACCGTGGTCATCCCGCAGGCCTTCCGGATCATCCTGCCGCCGCTGACCAACGAGCTGATCATGCTGGTCAAGGACTCCTCGCTGGTGTTCTTCATCGGTTCCACGCTGGAGCAGCAGGAGCTCGCCCAGTTCGGCCGCCAGGCGCTGAGCCAGTACAAGAGCATGACGCCGTTCGTGGTGGCCGGCCTCTGCTACCTGATCATCACCATTCCGCTGTCGATCGTGCAGCAGCGGTTGGAACGCAAGGCCAACGCCACCGTGAAGGGGGGTCAGTGATGACCAAGCAGGCGATGGTCGAGGTGACCCAGCTGCACAAGAGCTTCGGGCCGCTGGAGGTGCTCAAGGGCATCGACGTGTCGGTCTCCCGCGGCGAGGTGGTGTGCGTGATCGGGCCGTCCGGCTCGGGCAAGTCCACCCTGCTGCGCTGCGTGAACCTGCTGGAGCAGCCCACCGCGGGCAAGGTCGTGGTCAACGGGGTCGAGCTGACCGACGAGGACTGCGACCTGGACGGCGCCCGGATCAAGATCGGCATGGTTTTCCAGTCGTTCAACCTGTTCTCGCACCTGAGCGTGCTGGACAACCTCACCGTGGCGCAGCGCAAGGTGCTCAAGCGCGGCAAGGCCGAGGCCGAGCGCACCGCGCGGGCGAACCTGGACCGGGTCGGGCTCTCGGACAAGGTCAACGCGATGCCCGCGCAGCTCTCCGGCGGTCAGCAGCAGCGGGTGGCCATCGCCCGCGCGCTGTCGATGAACCCGGACCTGATGCTCTTCGACGAGCCCACCTCCGCGCTGGACCCGGAGCTGGTCGGCGATGTGCTCGGGGTGATGCGGCAGCTGGCCGACGAGGGCATGACCATGCTGGTGGTCACGCACGAGATGCAGTTCGCCCGTGAGGTGGCCGACCGGGTGCTGTTCATGGACGGCGGCTACGTGGTCGAGGAGGGCCCGGCCGAGCAGGTGATCGGCAACCCGCAGCAGGAGCGCACCCAGACCTTCCTGGCGCGCGTGCTCGACCCCACCCACCAGGGGCGCGCGGAAGCCTGAGCGGACCCCGGCGCGGCCGTCATACTGTCTACAGTGGACAGTATGACGGCCGCGCCGCCGTGTGTGGATGAACCTGTGGAATCTGTGGACAAGTGATCTTGCGTCCTGTGGATGGAGAAGGCATGACCGACCTCGCGCTGGCCGTTGACGTGGGCGGAACCAAGATCGCCGCCGGTCTGGTGGACGGTTCCGGCGCGCTGCTGCGCACCGCGCGACGGCCCACGCCCGCGCACGACCGCGAGGCGGCCTGGGAGGCGGTTCGGGCGGTGGTGGACGAGGCGCTGTCCGGGCCGGAAGGCGCTGCGGTGCGCGGGATCGGGGTCGGCTGCGCCGGTCCGGTGGACACCACCAGGGGCACGGTCAGCCCGATCAACATCAACGGCTGGCAGGACTTCCCGCTGCGCGACCGGCTCGGCGAGCTGCTGCCCGGCCTGCCGGTGCGGCTGGCCGTGGACGGCGCCTGCACCGCGCTCGGCGAGCACTGGGCCGGCGCGGGGCGGGGCGCGGACTTCATGCTCGGCATGGTGGTCTCCACCGGCGTCGGCGGCGGCCTGGTGCTCGGCGGGCGGCCCTTCGGCGGCCGCACCGGCAACGCGGGCCACATCGGCCACGTGGTGGTCGAGCCGGACGGCCACCCGTGCACCTGCGGCGGCCGCGGCTGCGTGGAGACCGTGGCCGGCGGCCCGCACCTGTCCCGCTGGGCCCGCGAGCAGGGCTGGACCGGGCCGGACACGGTCGCGCTGGCCGCGGACGCGCGCGCCGGGAACGAGCTGGCGCTGGCCGCCTTCGAGCGGGGCGGGCACGCGGTCGGCCTGGCCATCGCGGCCGCCGCGGCCGTGTGCGACCTGGACCTGGTGGTCATCGGCGGCGGCGTGGCCGCGGTCGGGCCACTGCTGTTCGACCCGATCCGGCGCTGCCTGGACACCCATGCGGGCCTGTCGTTCCTGGCCGGGCTGCGGGTGGTGCCTGCTCAGCTGGGCGGGGACGCCGGGCTGGTGGGCGCGGCGGCGCTGCTCAGGCGCTGACGCCGTCGACCTGGGAGGGCCGCCAGCTGTTGCCCTGCACCAGGTTGCCGAAGCCCAGCCAGACCAGGTTCATCAGCCGCGCGGACATCGCCTTGGGGGTCTCCTCCGGGTGGTCCAGCCACCAGTCGGCCAGCGACTCGCCCGCGCCGACCAGCCCGGCGGCCAGCGGCTCGGTCTGACCCTCGGCGAAGGAGCCCACGCCCTGGGCCTGCGCCGCGTGCTCAAGCAGCAGCCCGATCACCGAGATGGCCCGCTTGCGGCCCGCGGTCAGCTCGGCGGCGAACGGCTCGCCCTGGGTGCCCGCCTGCCGGTGCAGCACCCGCCAGGAGTCCCGGTTCGCCTCGACGAAGGCGAAGAAGCCCTGGATGCCGCGCCACAGCTGCTCGCGCGGGGGCAGGCTCTCGTCCACCACGCCCGCGATGGCCTCCACCAGCCTGGTCGCCTCCCGCTGGATGCAGGCGGCGAACAGCTCTTCCTTGGCGCCAAGGTAGGCGTAGATCATCGGCTTGGAGATCCCGGCCACCTCGGAG
Organism: Crossiella sp. NPDC003009; assembly: GCF_053591555.1. NCBI lineage: Bacteria > Bacillati > Actinomycetota > Actinomycetes > Pseudonocardiales > Pseudonocardiaceae > Crossiella > Crossiella sp. NPDC003009. Next base: position 128,387 of record NZ_JBSFUA010000007.1, read on the forward strand.
ATCTCGTCCATGGACGCGGCGTGGTACCCGCGCTGGGAGAACACCGCGACCGCGGCGTCCAGGATCTGGCGTTCCCGGACGGCCCTGGGCAGTCTTTTCGCGCGCGCGGGACGGTCGCCGTTGGACTCAGCCCGGTTATCGGTCATTGGCACCCCCGTTGACGTAGCAGGAAGGGTACTCTTGTCAGGGAACCTACTCGAAAGTAGAGTTACTGCTCAGTAGGTAAGCGGGAGGTTTCCATGACGAACAGCGACCCGATCGCTGCCCTGAGCACGGTTGATCCCAAGAAGATCAGCAAGGAGGAGTTCGTCTCGCTCCTCTCCGCCGCCTCCGAAGTGGCCAGCAGTGGCGAGGCCGTCGACCTCAGCTCGATCGACCCGCATTCCTTCGCCCGCCTCATCTCCCGGGCCTCCAAGGACCAGATCGAGGCCGTGATGGCCCGCCCCGAGCTTCGGGTCCGGGTGCTGGACGAGGTCTTCCGCCGGATGGAAGTGCACTTCAAGGCGGAGAAGGCCGGTTCGGCCAGGGCGGTCGTGCACTGGCGGATCGCCAGCGGCGAGGACTACGAGCGCTACGAGACGGTCATCGCCGACGGCGCCTGCTCGGTGAACAAGGAGAACAAGGCCGAGCCGAGGGTGACCGTGACCCTCTCGCCTGCCGAGTTCCTCAAGCTCGCCTCCGGCAACGGCTCCGCCCCGGTGATGTTCATGACCGGAAAGATCAAGGTCAAGGGCGACCTCGGTTTCGCCGCGGGCCTTTCGAACCTGTTCAGCATCCCCAAGGCGTGAGGGAGAACCGCCCGTGACCTTCTCACTGGAACTGAACGAGGAACAGCGCGACCTCCGTGACTGGGTGCACGGGTTCGCCGCCGACTCCGTTCGGCCAGCCGCCGCCGAATGGGACGAGCGGGAGGAGACGCCCTGGCCGCTGATCCAGGAGGCGGCCAAGATCGGGCTGTACAACTTCGAGTCGCTGGCCACCTTCTACGCCGACCCCACCGGGCTCTCCCTGCCGATCGTGCTGGAGGAGCTGTTCTGGGGTGACGCCGGCATCGGCCTGGCGATCTTCGGCACGAACCTGGCGGTCGCCGGGATCTTCGCCGCGGGCACGCCGGAGCAGTTCGTGGAGTGGGTGCCGCAGTGCTTCGGCGACGTGGACGACCCCAAGGTGGCCGCGTTTTGCTCCTCCGAGCCGGAAGCGGGCTCGGACGTCTCGGCCATGCGCACCCGCGCGGTCTACGACGAGGCCACCGACGAGTGGGTGCTCAACGGCCAGAAGGCCTGGGCCACCAACGGCGGCATCGCCAACGTGCACGTGGTGCAGGCCGTGGTGGACAAGGAGCTGGGCTCCAGGGGCCAGGCCGCGTTCATCGTGCCGCCCGGCACCAAGGGCCTGGTGGCCACCAAGAAGATCAAGAAGCACGGCCTGCGCGCCTCGCACACCGCGGACGTCTTCCTGGACGACGTGCGGGTGCCCGGCAGCTGCCTGCTGGGCGGCAAGGACAAGCTGGACGAGAAGCTGGCCAGGGCCCGCGAGGGCAAGAAGGCCGGCGCCCAGGCCGCGATGAAGACCTTCGAGCTGACCCGCCCGCCGGTGGGCGCGATGGCCATCGGCATCGCCAGGGCGGCGTATGAGTACGCGCTGGACTACGCCAAGCAGCGGGTCACCTTCGGCCGCCCGATCATCGAGAACCAGTCCATCGCCTTCACCCTGGCCGACATGAAGATGGAGATCGACGCGGCCCGCCTGCTGGTCTGGCGCGCGGCCTGGATGGGCCGCAACGAGGCCAAGTTCGACGCGGCCGAGGGCTCGATGTCCAAGCTGAAGGCCGGTGAGGTCGCGGTGTGGGCCACCGAGCGCGCGATCCAGATCCTGGGTGGCAACGGCTACACCCGCGAGCACCCGGTGGAGCGCTGGCACCGGGACAGCAAGATCTTCACCATCTTCGAGGGCACCAGCGAGATCCAGCGCCTGGTCATCTCTAGGGCGATCTCGGGAATGCACATCCGCTAGACCCCGGCCGGGAGGACGTGGCCCCCTCCCAGGCCGAAACCACGAAGCCCGGCTTCCCGGCAGGAGCCGGGCTTCGTGTTGTCAGTCGCTGTGCAGGCTGGCCATGAACGGGCAGCCGACCAAGCGCCGCAGTTCCAAGGACAGCTCGTGCGGAGTCGTCACCGACTTGGAGAAGGCCAGCCGCACGTCGTGGTCGCCGTCGGCCGCCTCGACCCGCAGCCGCAGCCCGAGCCGGTCCAGGCCCAGTGGCCGGACGTGGCCGCCGCGCAGCTGTTCCGGGATGTGCCGGGCGAGCAGGTCCACCACGTCGCGGTGGGAGAGCTCCAGGTGCCGCAGCCAGTCGTCCTCCATCAAGCAGAACGGGTCCGGTGTGGCGGCGGCGAACTCCTGCGGGGTGAGCGAGCAGGTGCCCTCGGCGTCGGCCAGCACCAGCGAGGCGGGCACCAGGCGCAGCATGGTCGCGCCGTGACCGACGTCCAGCAGCCGGGGGTCCGGCCGGGTGGCGGCCACCGAGAGCGCCTCGGCCCTGGCCCCGCGCTCGTCCAGGGCCTGCAGGAAGCCGGTGATCCACAACAGCCCGCGCACCGGCTCGCGCAGGCGCACCGGGGCCGGGTCGGTCAGCTCGACCATCGCGGTCAGCTCGCCGTGCGGCGCCTGCCAGGCCAGGCCGACCAGCTCGTGGTCCTCGTCCAGCAGCAGTGAGGCCGACCCGTCCGCGTGCACGTGGTGCAGCAGCGGCTCCACCCGGGGCGTGTCGCCCTCGACGGCAGGCATCAGCACCGCCTTGCCGCCCCGGACACCCATGGTCCGGGCCCGCTCTGCGGCTCCCGGCATCGGCGGGCGACGACTCTTGGTCTCCACGGATCACCTCCAACTTAGGCAAGGCTAACTTGAGTTGCCGCCAGAGGAAAGTCAGCCGACCGAGGGACCCCGATCTCTATCCTTGCCGGGTGCAACCCGCCTCGCCCGCCATCGTCGCCCAACCGGTGACCGACCGCCCCGCCATCGAGGACGCCCTGGCCGTGGGCATCCGCGACTACCAGCTGACCCTGGTGCGCGCCCCGCTGGGCGGGGCCGCCCTGTGCGCCGCGCTCGGCGGGCTGGTGTACCTGCTCGGGATCACCCCGGTGGCCTGGGCGGCCGCGCTGGGCGGGGCCGCGCTGCTGCTGGTGCTGCAGGTGGTGCTGACGATCTGGTTCGTCCCGCAGAACCGCGCGGCCAAGGAGCTGATGACCGCGCAGTCCTGGCGTCAGGTGCACGCCGAGGTGCTCGGCCTGGACGGCAGGCACTTCGTGGTCGAGGCCGAGGGCAGGCGGCTGCGCATCCAGGAGATGGGTGGCCGGGTGGCGCACCTGGTGGTGCGGCGCACCGGTCGGTTGTGGCTGGTCGGCCCGGACGAGGCCGGACTGGTGCTGGCCCGGATCGAGGGTCCCGGCACGCCCCTGTTCGGCAAGGTGACCACCGAGACCGGCACACCGGTGACTCCGGAGCCCGAGCAGGCGGACGGCACCGCGGCGGCCGACCCGGTCAGCGTGGCCTGGGCCGGCGTGCTGGCGCGGGCGATCAACTACCGGATCTGGCCGGACGTGGCCGCCTTCGTCCTGGTGGCGCTGGTCATGCTGGGCTTCCTGCTGGTTCAGGGCGTCAGCACGGGCAGCGTCGTGGCCAGCGTGCTCGTGCTGGCCATCGCCGTCCCGCTGCTGCTGCGCCGCCACCTCAAGGCCCGCCGCCGGTTCCGGTCCTGGACCAGCCTGCCCGAACTGCTGCACGCCGGGGCGTGGCAGCCGGTGGGCATCACCCTGGCCCCGGCGCAGCTTGGACCGCTCGGCGGGAACGCGCACGGCGTGATCCGGCTGGCCAGTGGCGTGGACCTGCCGATCCAGCTGCCGGACGCCGGTCTGGACCTGGTCGGCAACATCCAGGCCATGGGCGGCCTCTGGGTGGCCGGTGATCCGGTGCCCGGCAAGGTGTTCGCGGTCGGCTACCCCGGTTACCCGATCCTCGGCCTGGCCACCTTCAACCCCGGCATGACCCAGCTCTAGGCGCCGACCTGGATGCCCTCGGCCTCGGCCCAGGCCGCCACGTCCTCCTTGCGCAGCGCGGTGGCCAGCAGGTCCGGGAACAGGTCCGGGGTGCAGGCGAAGGCGGGCGCGCCGAGGGCGGAGAGCTGGGCGGCCAGCTCGTGGTCGTAGGCCGGTTTGCCGCTGTCGGACAAGGCCAGCAGCACCACCACGGTGACCCCGCTGGCCACCAGGTCGCGGACCCGGCGTTGCAGCTCACCGGCCACGCCGCCCTCGTACAGGTCGCTGATCAGCACCAGCACCGTGTCGGCCGGGCGGCGGATGTGCTGCTGGGCGTAGGCCATCGCCCGGTTGATGTCGGTGCCGCCGCCGAGCTGGGTGGAGAACAGCAGGTCCACCGGGTCATCCAGCTCCTCGGTCAGGTCGGCGACCTCGGTGTCGAAGACGACCAGCCGGGTGTGCACCGAGCGCAGCGAGGCCAGGGTGGCGCCGAAGACCGCGGAGTAGACCACCGACTCGGCCATCGAGCCGGACTGGTCCACCAGCAGCAACACGTCCTTGAGCGCGGAGCTGCGGCTGCGCCGCTGGGCGCCGATGAGCTGGTCCACCACCACCGTGCGCTGCGCGGGCTGGTAGTGGCGCAGGTTGGCCTTGATGGTCGCGTCCCAGTCCACATCGGACAGTCGTGGCCTGCGGGTGCGCCTGGCCCGGTCCACCGCGCCGGTGACCGCGGCGATGAGCTTCTCGGCCAGCTTCTTCTCGATCTCCTCGACCACCTTGCGCACCACCAGCCGCGCGGTCTCCTTGGTGCGCGCGGGAATCGCCCGGGACAGCGACACCAGGGTGCCGACCAGCCGGACGTCCGGCTCCACAGTGGACAGCAGCTCCGGTTCCAGCAGCAGCTTGGTCAGGCCCAGCCGCTCCACCGCGTCCCGCTGCATCACCTGCACCACCGAGGCCGGGAAGTAGGTGCGCACATCGCCCAGCCAGCGGTGCAGCACCGGCGCGCTGGAGCTGAGCCCGCCGCTGCGCTTGCCCTCGCCCTCTCCTGGCATGGTCTGCCCGCCACCGCCGTAGAGCGCGGTCAGCGCCGCGTCCCGGCGCCGGTCGTCGGCGTCCAGGTCGCCCAGCTCGTTGGCCGCCGGGCCGAGCAGCAGCCGCCAGCGGCGCAGCCGTTCCGCCTCGCTCATCGGGTGCCCGCCCTTCGGTACAGCTCGCGCACGTAGCCGGTGAGCCGGTCGGCCCGCCCGGCGTCCCAGTCGGTGTCCACGGCCGCGCTCCGGCCGGCGCCCGCGGCGATCCGCTCGGCCAGGGTGCGGCGTTCCGGGCCGCTGAAGGTGCCCACCGCGCGCCGCAGCAGCGGCAGCGCGTCCTCGAACGCCTCGCCGGAGAGGCCGGAGAGCCAGCCGTCCACCAGGCCGAGCAGCCGGGTGTCCGCGGCCAGCAGCGCGGCCGAGCCGTGCAGGAACCCGGCCACGAACGCCGCGGCCGCCGCCGCGGCCCCGCCCGGCGAGACCGCGCGGTGCAGCCGGGCGGCCACCGCCTCGGTGTCCAGCCGCCCGGACTCCCACAGCAGCCGGCAGGCCCGTCCGGTGGGCAGCCCGTGCCCGGACTTGGCCGCGTCCCGCGCGCCCAGCTCGACCAGCCGCCGCAACGCCTCCCACCAGGTCGCGGCGTGCTCCTCGTCGGCGGCCAGCCGCACCGCCTCGTGCGCCCCGTCCACAGTGGACAGTGCGTGGGCCGCGGTCTCGTCGTCGATGTTCAGGCAGGCCATCGGCAACCCGACCGCGCCGCGGGCGAGCAGCCCGTGCAGCGCGGTGCGCAACAGCTCGGGGTCGGTGCCGCGGACCGAGCCGTAGCGGACCGTGCGGGCCAGCGCGGGCAGCGCGGTGAGCAGCTCGATCGCGTCGGTGGCCGCGGCCGCGCACCGGTCCAGCGCGGCCCGCCCGGCCAGCACCGCCGCCGGCAGCTCGGCGCCGACCGCGGTGTCCAGCAGCTGGGCCGCCTCGGCCACCGTCGGCAGCTCCGCCGAGCCGGTGACCAGCACCTGGCTCGCGGCCGACTCGACCGTGGTGCCGTGCCGGGCCGCCGCGGCCAGCGCCACCGCGAGGCCGGGGTCCCAGCGCAGCGTCCAGCCCTCGGTGAAGGTGCCCAGCCCGCCGGTCTCCTCCGGCTCGCCCCACGGCACCTCCAGCACCCGCAGCCGCCGCAACAGCTTCGAGCGCTCCCGGTCGATGTCCTTGCGCAGGTCCAGCCGCAGGTTCCGCTCGGCGGCCGCCGGGGCCAGCCGCAGCCGTCGCTGCAACCGGGCCAGGTCCGCGGCCAGCGGCGAGCGCGGCACCTTCTCGCCGACCGCGCCCAGCTCCTCGCCGACGACCAGCCGCTCCCGCACCAGCTTCAGCCCCACGTCGTCCCCGCCGCAGAGCACCGCCAGGGTCGCCTCGGTGACCTCGGCCAGCCCCGGCGAGGGCCGCCCGCGCAGCGCGGCCAGCGTCTCGGCCAGCCGCACCGCCTCCACCGCGCTCGCCGTGGAGGCGGGCAATCCCTGTTCCCGCAACACCTGCGCGGTGCGCGCCAGCCAGCGCGGCACCACATCGCCGGCCTCGGCCCGCTCCCACAGGTGCGCGTACCAGCCGGGCGAGTCCACGCCCGCGCCGTAGCCGGAGGTGGCCGCCAGCCGCCCGTGGCTCCACGGCACCCAGCTGCCGGAGACCTTCAGCCTCGGCTGCCCGCGCAGCAGCGCCGCGTCCGCGGTCGCGGCCGGAAGCTGTTGCAGCGCGGGCACGTGCCACGCCCCGCAGACCACCGCGACCGGTCCCTCGGTGTCCTTCAACGCCTTCCGCAGGTTCTGCCGCATGGCCGCCTCACGCCGCAGCGTGTGCTCGTCCACGGTGTCGGCGAACTCCTCGCGCAACGCGCCCATCGCCTCGGCCACCGCCGCGGCCAGGCCCAGCGGGTCGGCTGAGGAGTGCTCGACCACGTCCTCCCACCAGCGCTCCGGGTCGTCGAACCCGGCCGCCTCGGCCAGCACCGCCAACGGGTCGACCACGACCTTCCGCTCCGCAGGCGGATTCGCCGCCCTGGCCAGGGACATCGCCGCGGGCAGGTCGAAGAACCGCGTCGACGCGCCGTGGCCGGCGCCCCAGCTCAGCGCCTGCCACTCCGGGGAGAAGCGGGCGAACGGCCAGAACGAGGCGCTGGCCGGATCGGACTCCTCGTGCAGCAGCAGCGCCACCGGCGGCGTCAGCTCCGGCACGTGCGCCAGCAGCGCGTCCCCCTCCGGCGGCCCCTCGATGAGGATCACCTGTGGCGACAACGCCTCCAGCGCGGCGCGAACCATCCGCGCCGAGCCGGGGCCGTGGTGCCGGATGCCGAGCAGGGTGACCCGCGCCGGCAGGGGCTGGGTCCGGGCCATCAGACGCCGAGCTCCCGGCAGGCCCGGTAGAGGTCCCGCCACTCGGCGCGTTCCCTGACCACGGCCTCCAGGTACTCCTGCCAGGCCGCCGCGTCCGACACCCGGTCCTTGACCACCGCGCCGAGCAGCCCGGCGGCCAGCTCGTCCGCGCCGACCGACCCGTCGCCGAAGTGCGCGGCCAGCGCCATCCCGCTGGTCACCACCGAGATCGCCTCGGCGGTGGACAGGCTGCCGCTGGGCTTCTTCAGCTGGGTGCGCCCGTCGGAGGTGCCGCCGTTGCGCAGCTCGCGGAAGATCCGCACCACCCGGCGCACCTCGGCCAGCGAGGGCGGCTCGGCGGGCAGCTGCAACGCCCGGCCCAGCTGCGCCGAGCGCTGCGCGACGATCTCCACCTCGGCGTCCTCGGTGGCCGGCGGCGGCAGCACCACGGTGTTGAACCGCCTGGCCAGCGCGGCCGACATCTGGTTCACGCCGCGGTCCCGGTCGTTCGCGGTGGCGATCACGGTGAACCCGGCGATCGCCTGCACCTGCTGGTTCAGCTCCGGCACCGGCAGCGCCTTCTCGCTGAGCACGGTGATCAGCGAGTCCTGCACCTCCGAGGGCATCCTGGTCAGCTCCTCGATCCTGGCCACCGCCCCGGTGCGCATCGCGCGCAGCACCGGCGAGGGCACCAGCGCGGCCTCGCTCGGCCCCTCGGCGATCAGCCGGGCGTAGTTCCAGCCGTAGCGGATCGAGTCCTCGCTGGTGCCCGCGGTGCCCTGCACGACAAGCGTGGAGTTGCCGCTGACCGCGGCCGCCAGGTGCTCGGACAGCCAGGACTTCGCCGTGCCCGGCACCCCGAGCAGCAGCAGCGCCCGGTCGGTGACCAGGGTGCCCACCGCGACCTCCACCAGCCGCCGGTCGCCGATGTACTTGGGCGTGATCACCGTGCCGTCCGGCAGCTTGCCGCCGAGCACGTAGCGCACCACGGCCTGCGGGGACATCCGCCAGCGCGGCGGGCGCGGGCGGTCATCCGCCGCGGCGCAGGCGGCCAGCTCGGCGGCGTACTGCTCTTCGGCGCTGGGGCGGAGTGCGCCGCCGTTCTCGGTCGTCACGCCGGGTCCTTCCGATCGTCGAGCGCACGGAACAGTTCGGTGCGCAGCTCCAGTACTGAGTGTTCGGCGCCGTGCTCGGGCCAGCGCAGGGTGATCCGCCGCCAGTGCCGGGTCAGCACGCCGAGGTCGCCGCGGCGCATCAGCAGCTCGGGCGGCCGCCCGGCCCGCCAGCGGCGGTCGCTCATCTCGGCGTAGCGGGCCAGCACCGCCGTGGTGGTCTCCGCGGGCCACGGGCCGGGCAGCCCGGCGCAGGCGTGGTCGAGCACGTCGTAGTTCCACCGGCCGACCAGCCCGGCCAGCGCCCGCGCGGCCAGCTCGCTCGGCAGCTCGGCGAGGATGTCCAGCAGGTCGGCCTGCGAGAGCACCTTGGCCACCGCGGGCAGCCAGCGCAGCGGGTCGGCCGAGCGCGGCAGCGCGGCGGCGATCCCCTTGAGCAGCATCGGCGCCCACGGCGAGGCCTGCAACAGCTGTTCGGTGTCCTCGCCGAACAGCTCGAGGAACAGCTCCGGCGGCACTCCGCTGGCCGCGCCGAGCAGCCGTCCGCTCACCCCGCTCTCCAAGGTGCCCTCGCGCAACAGGTCCCGCACCTCGGCCGGTTCCGGTTCGCTGCCGTACGGGCCGTCCTCGCGCACGGTCAGCTCGCCGCGGGAGACGTGCAGCCCGGCCCGCAGCCTGGCCGCGGACCGTTCGGAGAGCGCCGATCCGGGCAGCAGCCGCAGCAGCCGCACCGCCTCGTTGTGCACCGCGCCGGCCCGGTCGTCCAGCGCGGCCTCCAGCAGCGGCTCGTCCGCGGCGCTGAGCCCGTCGGCCAGCGCGGTGACCAGCAGCCGCCGGTCCCCGGCCCGCCACAGCCCCGACCAGCCCTCGGTGATCAGCCGCCGCACCCCGGCCGGATCGGACAGCCGAGCCCAGCGCAGCCCCGCTTTCCGTTGCGGCAGCGGCAGGTCCAGCAGCTCGTTGAGGTCGGCGAGGCCCTCCGGCGTCTCCGGGGTGCCCGCCGCCCACGACCAGGACGGCCGCATCCCGGCCAGCCAGCGCCCGCGCGCGCCCAGCACCTCCACGATCTCCGGCCGGCAGCCGGTGCGCGCGGTGCCCGCGGCCAGCAGGTCCGGCAGCGCCCTCGGCGGCGCGATCCGGCCCGCGCGGGCCACCGCCAGGCACCACTCGGTGAGCAGATGCGGGTCCTCCCAGGCCAGGATCTGGCTCAACAGCCCCGCGGTGCGGTCCGGCGCCACCGGCCTGCTCTCCGCCGGCGCGGCAGCCAGCACCTCGATGCCACCGGCGCGCGGCTGCTGCGCGCCGTGCCTGGCCAGCCCGAGCGCGGCGCAGTCGGCCAGCAGCTGCTCACCGTCCACAGTGGACCTAGTGGCGCCGACCAGCAGGCGCTGCACGGTCTCCTGCCACCCGGTCACGCCAGCACCACCGGAGCCCGGCCCGGTTCGGCGGCCGCGCCCAGGGTCAGCGTCCAGCCGTTCCACAGGCACACCGCGTCGAAGGCGGCCCCGCCGTGCAGCGCCAGCGCCCGGTCCACCGCGCTGTCCTGGCGCACCGGCAGCCACCGGTCCTCGGCGTCCACCAGCCCGTGCTCGTTCCCGGCCAGGCCCACCCGGACCCGCTGACAGCCCAGCGGATGCCTGCGCTGCCACGGATCGGCCACCAGCGCCGGTTCCAGCCCGGCCAGCGCCGCCGCCCAGGTCTCCGGCAGCTCGATCGCCTCGGCCGCGCGCACCTCGCCCACGTCCCCGACCGCCATCCGCCGCGGCATCCCGGCCGGATACGGGTACAGCGTGCCCTCGAACTCCCCGCCCACCGGCAGCGCCGGTCCGATGCCGGGCCCGCCGAGCACCCCGTGCCGCAGCACGGTCACCCACTCCCGCCGCTGGCGCGCCCAGGCCCACTGCTGCACGGTGCGGATCCGCCCGTCGTCGGAGTCCCGCAGCAGCAGCGGCACCCAGCGGTCCGACCAGCCCTCACCCGCGCGCACCTCGTCCTCGCGCACGGTGAACCCGAGCCGCCGCCGCACCACCGCGGCCAGCTCCTCCGGCGGGTCCGGCGCGACGGTGGCCAGCAGGTGCAGCCCGCCGATCCGGTCCGCGGCCACCTCGGCCCAGCGCCGTCCACCGGCCCGGACCACCGCGGACAGCTCGGTGATCGACTCGGCCAGTCCGGGCGCCTTGGCGTCCACCATCCTGGCCGAGGACATCCGCCACCACTCCGGCTCCCGCGAGGGCAGCCCGGCGATGCCACCGGCGGCCAGGTCGGCCAGCCACTCGCGCAGCCCGCTCACCCCGGCCTGCACCGCGGCCGCCCGCTTGGCCGCGGTCCGCTCGGCCGCCGCCGCCCGCCGCTGCACCGCCTCTTCGGAGGTGTCCAGCTCGGTGGGCGCGGTCCGGGACTCCCGCTTGGCCAGCCACTCGCCTGCCCACTGCAACGGCACGCCCGGCTCCACCTTGTCCAGCGCGTGCAGCAGCTGGAGGGCCAGCGCGTGCTTGCACGGGAACTTCCGGGACGGGCAGGAGCACTTGGCCGCGCGGTCGGTCAGGTCGACACACACCTGGTACGGCTTGCTGCCGCTGCCCCGGCACAGTCCCCAGAGCAGCCGCTCGTCCCGCCCCAGCCAGTCCCAGCCGGCCAGGGCGGTCAGCTTGGCCGCGCTGGCCGCGACCTGCTGGTCGGGCGCCAGCGCCAGCACCGCGTCGACATCCACGGACCGAACCCTAGGGCCCCGCCCTGACAGTCCGTCCCCTTCCGCACACGCTGCGAAAGGGAACGGACGGTATCCGTTTTGTCAGGTCCAGTCGGGTCCGCGCCTGGCCCAGGACCAGGCGTAGCGCGGGTCTTCGCAGTCCTGCGCGGCCTCGCCGAGCTCCAGCGGCCGGAAGGTGTCCACCATGACCGCGGTCTCGTCGAAGTAGTCCGCCCCGAGGGACGCCTCGACGGCGCCCGGCTGCGGCCCGTGCGTGCAGCCGGAGGGGTGCAGCGACATCGACCCGATGCCGATCCCGGAGCCCTTGCGCGCCTCGTAGTCGCCGCCGACGTAGAACATCAGCTCGTCGGAGTCCACGTTCGCGTGGTTGTAGGGCACCGGCACCGCGAGCGGGTGGTAGTCGACCTTGCGCGGGCAGAACGAGCAGACCACGAAGTTCGGGCCCTCGAAGGTCTGGTGCACCGGCGGCGGCTGGTGCACCCGGCCGGTGATCGGCTCGAAGTCGCGGATGTTGAACGCCCACGGGTACAGGCAGCCGTCCCAGCCGACCACGTCGAACGGATGGTTGGCGTAGGTGAACCTGGTCAGCCCGGTGCGGTGCCGGACCAGCACCTCCACGTCGGTGCCCTCGACCAGCAGCGGCTCGGTCGGCCCGCGCTGGTCCCGCTCGCAGTAGGGCGCGTGCTCCAGGAACTGGCCCTTATTCGACAGGTAGCGCTTGGGCGGCCCGATGTGCCCGGTGGCCTCCAGCACGAGCAGCCGCAGCTGCTCCCCGCCCTGGGGCACGACCCGGTAGGTGCAGGAGGTCGGGATGACCACGTAGTCGCCGTCGGCCACGGCCAGCGGGCCGTAGATGGTCTCGATCACCGCGGCGCCGGTCTGCACGTAGAGCAGCTCGTCACCGAAGGCGTTGCGGTAGAGCGGGCTGGCCGTGGTCGGCGCGGTGAAGCAGATCGCGACGTCGGCGTTGCCGAACAGCAGCCGCCGTCCGGTGACCGCGTCCACCTCTGCCGGGGCGTCCCACTTCAGCTCCTGGGTGCGGAAGTGCCGGGGCTTGAGCGGCTGGTTGGCCGTGGTCGTCCCTCGCCACTCGGCCACGACCTCGGCGTTCACGATCGCGGTCGGCAGGTGCCGGTGGTAGAGCAGGGCCGAGTCGGAGGAGAAACCCTCCACGCCCATGAGCTCTTCGGCGTACAACTTGCCGTCCGGATCGCGGAACTGGGTGTGGCGCTTTTGGGGGATCGAACCCACCGCGCGGTAGTAAGGCATTGCTCCCTCCGGGTGTTCGGAGACCGGACATTTTTGTTCGGTTCCGTGGACACCACTAGCGTGTCAGCCGTGTCAAGCGTCGCTGAGCTCCGTGCGCCCGGTCCGCGCGGTACACCGCCCCTGCTCGCAAGGCTGGTCGACGACGCGGCGTTGTTCCCACCGGGCAACGCCCCGATGGCGGACGCGCTGCGCAACCACCTGCAGGCCAGGACCGAGTCCTGGGCCGGCGTGGTGGGCCTTTTCCTGTGCAATGCCTCCAGGCTGCCTGAGCTGATCACCGAGCTGATCAAGATCAAACCGGTGAAGCCGGTCGGTCTGTCACTGGTGATCGACACCGGTCTGAGCGCGGTGCCCAAGGCCATCTCCATCGTCGAGTCCCGCACCGAGCTGCTCGCCCTGCGCATGGTCGAGATGCCCGCGCCGTCGGAAGTCGACGACGTGTGGCTGGAACGCGTCTCGGAGTTCGTGCCCGAGGACGTGATCCGGGTCATCGAGCCCAGGCGCCCAAGTCAGAACACCGAGGCCGGGACCAGCAGCGAGTGGCTGGACAGCGTGCGGCGGGTGGCCGAGCACGGCAGCTGGCCGAAGCTGCGCTGCGGCGGCCAGACGCCGGAGGCCTTCCCCAGCGTGGACGAGGTCGCCGACTTCCTCACCGTGGCCAGCACCACCGGCGTGCCGTTCAAGGCCACCGCGGGCCTGCACAACGCGCTGCGGCACCGGGACGAGGAGACCGGGTTCAACCACCACGGCTTCCTGAACCTGCTGGTCGCCACCGCCCGCACGCTCTCCGGCAAGGACGCCCGGGAGGCGCTGACCAGCGACGACCCCGAGGCGCTCGCCGCGGAGGCCAAGGCGCTGCCGGAGGCCGCCGCGCACGCCGTGCGCGGGGTGTTCGCCTCATACGGCTCCTGCTCGCTGACCGAACCGGTCGAGGACCTGGAAGGGCTGGGCCTGCTGTGAGCTGGATCGAGGACCCGGCCTTCGCCGCGCACGAGCCGTTCGGGCCGCAGACCCTGCCCTACGGCGTCATCGACGCGGGCTCCGGCCCGGTGGTCGCGGTCAGGGTGGGCGACCATGCCCTTCCGCTGCGCTCACTGGACCTGGGAGAGCGCCTGGCGCCCCTGGTGGCCGGGGAGACCCTGGACGACCTGCTGGCCGCCGGACGGCCGTTGTGGAGCGAACTGAGGGCCAGGCTGACCGAGCTGGTCGACCTGCCTGCCACGCCCAGCGGCGCGCAGCTGCTGCCGCTGGCCTCGGTGACCTCGCTGCTGCCGTTCCGGGTCGGCGACTACGTGGACTTCTACTCCTCGCGGCACCACGCGGAGAACGTCGGCCGGATCTTCCGCCCCGACGGCGACCCGCTGCTGCCGAACTGGACCCACCTGCCGGTCGGCTACCACGGCCGCGCGGGCACCGTGGTGGTCTCCGGCACCGAGGTGGTCCGCCCGCACGGCCAGAGCCGCCCGCCGGGCGCCGACGCGCCGGGCTTCGGGCCGAGCAAGCGCCTGGACATCGAGGCCGAGGTCGGCTTCGTCTGCGGCGGCCCGGTGGCCGCCAGGGTGCCCACCGCCGCGGCGGCCGAGCACCTCTTCGGCGTGGTGCTGCTCAACGACTGGTCCGCCCGGGACATCCAGGCCTGGGAGTACGTGCCGCTTGGCCCGTTCCTGGGCAAGTCCTTCCTCACCTCGATCTCGGCCTGGATCACCCCGCTGGAGGCCTTCAGCAACGCCAGGGTGCCCACCCCGCCCGCGCCGAACCCGCTGCTGGACTACCTGGTTGAAGACCAGCCCTGGGGCCTTGACCTGCGCCTCCAGGTGCACTGGAACGGCACCCTGGTCGCCGAGCCGCCGTTCCGGGACATGTCCTGGTCCGCGGCCCAGCAGTTGGCGCACATGACGGTCAACGGCGCCACCGTGCGACCGGGCGACCTGTTCGGCTCCGGCACGGTCTCCGGGCCGGAGAAGCGCCAGCGCGGTAGCTTCCTGGAACTGTCCTGGGGCGGCAAGGAGCCGATCACCCTGGCCGACGGCACGGAGCGGAGCTTCCTGGCAGACGGCGACACGGTGGTGCTCACCGCCACCGCGCCCGGCCCCGGCGGCTCGCTGGTGGGCCTGAGCGAGGTCACCGGCACCGTGGTCAGCGGAGAGTAGGAGCGGGAATGGGAGCGGTGCCCGGAGCGGCCAGGGAGAGCTCACTCACCCTGGAACGCGGGCTCGCCCTGCTCCAGGCGGTGGCCGACGCGGACACCGAGGCCCCCAGCATCAGCGACCTGGCCACCGCCATCGGCGCCAGCCGAGCAGCCATCTACCGCCTGCTCGGCCCCCTCCAGGCCAGGGGCCTGGTCCGCCGCGAAGGCTCCCGGGTCCGCCTGGGCTTGGGCGTCCTCCAACTGGCGGGCCGGGTCCTCCCCCAGCTCCGCTTCGCCGCCCTCCCGGCCCTGCGCGGCCTGGCCGAGAAGATCGGCGCCACCGCCCACCTGACGGTCGTGCACGGCAACGAGGCCCAAGCCGTAGCCGTGGTCGAACCCTCCTGGACCGCCTACCACGTCGCCTACCGGGTAGGCACCCGCCACCCCATCCAGCGCGGCGCGGCCGGCCGCGCCATCGCCCTGCCCCCCGAAGGTCCCGAATGGGTGGCCAGCTCCGGCGAGCTCCAAGCCGGCGCCCACGGCGTCGCCGCCCCCGTCCGCGCCGTCCCCGGCCTGCAAGCCAGCGTCGGCGTGGTCTCCTTCGAACCCCTCAAAGCCGACGAGGTAGGCCCCCACGTGGTCGCCGCCGCCGCCGCGGTCGCCGTCGCCCTGCGCTGACCCCGCCCGCTGGTGTAGGCTGAAGGCAGAGCTGGTCGGTCCGCGGACGCGGCCAGAAGTGAGCCGGGGAACGAGCCTGAGGGAAATCAGGACCCCCGGCTTCGCGCTATTTCGGGGCAAGTTCGGTGATCTCGATCGGATGCGCCCCGTTGATGATCTCCCACGGCTTCGGCTCACTGTGCCTGGTCGCCGCCACATAGGACGAGGCGACGAAGTCCGCGGTCCACAACAGAGCGAACTTCTTGCCCGCGTGATCCAGCCGAAGTTCGGCACTGACCTGCCTCGCCATGCGCAGCCGGTTGAGCGTGCGCCGGTCGAACCGGTCACCATCGGCCCGGCTCTCCAACACGACATGTTCCACCTGCTCCACGTGCTGAAGCCGAGGTAGCAGATCGCAGAGCAACCGCGCCCGCGCCTTCTCCTGCCCACTGTCGGTGGTCGAGGTGGTGGCCATGACCGCGCCATGCAGCGGCAGCGTCGCGAGCACCTCGGCAATGACCACCCGACGATCCTGGGTCTCGTTCCGGAAGTGCAGCGGGTCCTTCTGGCCAACTCTGGTGGAAACCAGCACGGGTGAAACCGGTCACCGGGACCTTGGTCCCGCCACCGCGGGACCCTCGACGGGACGAGAGGGGACCCCTGTACCTGCTGTTCAGCGCGGGTACACGGAAAGCTGGCAGTCGTGGAGGTCCTCGACATCGCACGCTGGCAGTTCGGTATCACCACCGTCTACCACTTCCTGATGGTGCCGCTCACCATCGGTCTGTCGCTGCTGGTGGCAGGCATGCAGACGGCCTGGCACCGGACCGGGAACCCCAAGTACCTGGCGATGACCAAGTTCTGGGGCAAGCTGATGCTGATCAACTTCGCCATGGGCGTGGTGACCGGCATCGTGCAGGAGTTCCAGTTCGGCATGTCCTGGAGCGAGTACTCGCGGTTCGTCGGCGATGTGTTCGGCTCGTTGCTGGCGATCGAGGGGCTGGTGGCCTTCTTCGTCGAGTCGACCTTCCTCGGGCTGTGGATCTTCGGCTGGTCCCGGCTGCCCAAACGGGTGCACCTGGCCTGCATCTGGGCCGCCTCGCTGGCCACGGTCGCCTCGGCCTACTTCATCCTCTCCGCCAACTCCTGGATGCAGCACCCGGTCGGCGCGATCCTCGGCCCCAACGGCCGCCCGCAGCTGCGCTCGATCGGCGACCTGCTGACCAACTCGACCGTGCTGGCGGCCTTCCCGCACACCATGTTCGGCGCGCTCGCGGTGGCCGCCGCGCTGCTGGTCGGCGTCTCGGTGTGGCATCTGGCCCGGCGGGCGGGCACCGACACGCCGGTGTGGCGGGCCTCGGTCAAGCTCGGTGGCTGGGTCGGGGTGGTCGCCTTCGCCGGGGTCGCGCTCACCGGTGACCTCCAGTCGAAGCTGATGTTCGAGCAGCAGCCGATGAAGATGGCCGCGGCCGAAGCGTTGTGCCACACCGAGAAACCCGCCGGGTTCTCCATCATCGCCATCGGCGACGTGACTCGCGCGGACTGCGAGAGCGTCAAGAGCATCACCGTGCCCGCGCTGCTGTCCTTCCTGGCCAACAGCGATCTCGACTCCGAGGTCAAGGGGGTCGAGGACCTGGTCAAGATCTACAAAGCCAAGTACGGCGAGAACTATCCGAACGACCCGAGGATGGGATCCTTCGCGGGCAAGCCGATCGAGTACGTGCCCAACCTGCCGGTCACCTACTGGGGCTTCCGGCTGATGATCGGCTTCGGCGCGCTGGCCGCGCTCGCCTCGGCCGCGGCGCTGTGGCTGACCCGCAAGGGCCGGCTGCCCAAGGGCCGCTGGTTCGTCTGGGCGGCGCTCGGCGGGATCGCGACCCCGTTCCTGGCCAACAGCTTCGGCTGGATCTTCACCGAGATGGGCCGCCAGCCGTTCGTGGTGGTGCCCAACCCCAGCGGCGTGGACGGGGTGTGGATGTACACCGCGCAGGCGGTCTCGGCGATCAGCTCCACCGAGGCGCTGATCTCGCTGATCTCGCTGACCACGCTCTACGGCGTGCTCGCCGCGGTCGAGTTCTTCCTGATCCGCCGCTACGCGATGGCCGGTGTCGCCGGGGTGATGCCACCCAAACCCGAGGAGCCGGACGAGGACGAGAAGAAGTCCGAAGACGTCCTGGCCTTCGCCTACTAGGAGTGTCCACAGTGGAACTCTCGACCGTCTGGTTCGTCCTCATCGCCCTGCTGTGGTTCGGTTACCTGTTCCTGGAGGGCTTCGACTTCGGCGTGGGCATGCTGCTCGGCGTGCTCGGCCGCACCGAGACCGAGCGCCGGGTCATGGTCAACACCATCGGCCCGGTCTGGGACGGCAACGAGGTGTGGATGATCGTCGCGGTCGGCGCGACCTTCGCCGCCTTCCCGTCCTGGTACGCCTCGCTGCTCTCCGGCGCGTTCCTGCCGATCCTGGTGATCCTGCTGGCGCTGATCGGGCGCGGGGTGGCCTTCGAGTACCGCGGCAAGGTGGACAGCGCGCGCTGGCGGCGCAACTGGGACCGGGTGATCTTCCTCGGCTCCTGGCTGCCGCCGCTGGGCTGGGGGCTGGTGCTCACCGCGACCGTGGTTGGCCTGCCGATCAACGGCCGCGGTGACCTGGTCGGCGGTCCGATCGCGTTGCTGCGCTGGGAAACCCTGCTCGGCGCGCTGGCGGTGGCCGGGTTCAGCCTGGTGCACGGCGCGGTGTTCACCGCGTTGAAGACCGAGGGCGCGATCCGGGCCAGGGCAAGGAGATTGGCGCTGGGCATCGGACCGATCGCGTTGCTGCCGCTGGTCGGCCTGCTCGGCTTCTCGGTGCTGGGCGGGACGATCGTGCTGGTGCTGGCCGGGCTCGCGCTGTGGCGGCTCTGGCTGGAACGCGAGGGCCAGGCCTTCCTGCTGCTCGGCGCGCTGGCCGCGGCCGCGGTGGCCACCCTGTTCGGCTCGCTGTACCCGGACGTTCTTCCGTCCACATTGGACACCGCGTTCTCGCTCACCGTGGCCAACGCCTCGGCCAGCCCGTACACGCTGACCGTGATGACCTGGGTGGCCGCCTTCGGCACTCCCGCGGTGCTGGCCTACCAGGCCTGGACCTACTGGGTGTTCCGGCAGCGCATCGGCACCAGGCACATCCCGGCGGTGCACGCGCCATGAGGACTCGCGGCCCGCTGGGCGCCCTGCCCGCGCTGTCCCGCTCGGCCCGCCGCGCGCTGGCGGTGACCGCACTGCTCGCCGCGCTCACCGCCGTCGCGCTGGTCGCCCAGGCCTGGGGACTGGCCACCGCGCTGGCCACGATCGTGGCCGGCCGGTTCGAGGTGGCCACCCCGCTCACCGTGCTGGCCGTCGCGGTGGCCGCCCGCGCGGTCCTGGCCTGGGGCACCGAAACCGTGGCCGCCCGCGCCGCCGCCGGCGCCAAGGAGGAGCTGCGCACCGCGCTGCTCGGCCAGGCGCTGCGGCTGGGCCCGGAGTGGATCGCCGACCCGGCGCGCTCCGGCGGCCCGGCCGCGCTGACCGCGCTGGCCACCAAGGGCCTGGACGCCCTCGATGACTACTTCACCCGCTACCTGCCCGCGCTGGTCACCGTCGCGGTGGCGCCGCCGCTGGTGGGCGCGGCGATCCTGTGGGCGGACTGGCCGTCCGCGCTGGTGATCGCGGTGACCGTGCCGCTGCTGCCGCTGTTCGCGATCCTCATCGGCGGCTACACCGCGGAGGTGGCGGCCAAGGCCGCGGACGCCACGCTGCGGCTGTCCAGCCACGCCGCCGAGCTCATCCGCGCGCTGCCGGTGCTGACCGCGTTCCGCCGCGCCGAGGCCCAGGCTGAGTCGATCCGCCGGGTCGGCGAGGCGCACCGCAAGGCGGTCGGCAACACGCTGCGGGTGGCCTTCACCTCCGCGCTGGCGCTGGAACTGCTGGCCACGCTGTCGGTGGCGCTGGTCGCGGTGCTCATCGGCACCCGGCTGGCCGCGGGCGGACTGACCCTGGAGATCGGGCTGCTGGTGCTGATCCTGGCCCCCGAGTGCTACCAGGCCATCCGCGCGGTCGGCGCCGCGCACCACGCCAGCGAGGACGGCATGGAGGTGGTGCGCAGGGTGGCCAAGGTCCTGGCCGAACCCGCGCCCGCCGCCGGCGCGCGCCCGGCAGGCCGCGGCCGGGTGTTCGTGGCCGGCCTGCACGTGCGCCGCCGCGACCGGGACGCCCCGGACGGCCTGTCCTTCTCGGTCGCCCCCGGCGAGCTGGTGCGCCTGGACAGCCCGAGCGGCACCGGCAAGTCGACCACGCTGGCCGTGCTGCTCGGCTTCCGCGCACCCGACCGCGGCCGGATCACCGTCGACGGCGTCGATCTGTCCGAAGTGGACGGACAGGACTGGCGGCGGCAGCTCGCCTGGGTCCCGCAACGCCCGCAGTTCGCCGCCGAGTCGGCCACCGCCGAACTGACCGAGTCCACCAGGGACCTCGGCGAGCCGCCCCGGATCGCGGAGATCCTCGACCTCACCCGCAGGCTCGGCATCGACCACCTGCTCAACCACCGGCCAGCCGAGCTCTCCGCGGGCGAACGTCAGCGCCTCGCGGTGGCCCGCGCCCTGCTCCGGCTGCGCCGCGGCGCCTGGCTGCTGCTGCTGGACGAGCCCACCGCGCACCTCGACCCCGCTGCGGCCACCGCGGTGCTGGCCGAGGTCGAGCGGGCCAGGGCCGCAGGCGCCGCGGTCCTGCTGATCTCGCACACCACTTCCGAACCCGTCGCCGAGACACCCCTCGGCGGCCCCGCGGTGGCGCGGGCGGACCCACACCCTCACCGCCCGCGTCACCGTCCACTATGGACACTGTTGACCCGCCGGTCGCTGCTGGGCGCGCTGCTCGGCGCGACCGCGCTGGCCAGCGGCATCGCGCTCACCGCCACCTCGGCCTGGCTGATCGCCAAGGCCTCCACCCAGCCGCCGATGCTCACCCTGCTGGTCGCGGTGGTGGGCGTGCGCACCTTCGGCCTCGGCCGCGCGCTGCTGCGCTACCTGGAACGCCTGGTCACCCACGACGCCGCCTTCCGCACCGCCAACCAGCTGCGCACCGGCCTGTGGCGGGACCTGGTGGCCAGGGGACCCCTCGCGCGCACCGACGGCCTGCACCGCCTGGTCACCGACACCGACACCGTCCGCGACCTGATCCCCAGGGTGCTCATCCCGCCGATCGTGGCCGCGGTGGTCGCCGCGGTGGCCATCACCATCCAGGCCCTGGTGCTGCCCGCCGCCGGACTCACCCTGGCGCTGGCCGTGCTGGCCGCGGGCGCCCTGGCCCCGCTGACCGCCGTGCTGGCCGACCGCAGGGCCACCCGCAGGCTGGCCGACGGCCGCCGCGCCCTGTCCCAGTCCGTCCTCACCCTGCTCACCGCTGCCCCCGACCTGCTCGCGCACAACGCCGCCCAGCCCCGTCAGCACGCGCTCACCACGGCCGACCGCGCGCTGGCCGCCCAGTCCCGCCGCCAGGCGCTGGCCAACGGGCTCGCCCAGGCCATCCTCACCCTGTGCACCGGCGCGGCCGCCGTGCTGGCCGTGCCGCAGGCCGCCGAGGCGGTGGCCGCCGGCGCGCTGAACCCGCTGCTGGCCCCGGTGCTGGTGCTGCTGCCACTGGCGCTGACCGAGGCCCTCGCGCTGCTGCCGCCCGCGGCCCAGCGGCTGCGCCCGCTGCGCACCGCCTACACCAACCTGTCGGCCACGGTGGCGGCGCCGGCGGCGGAACCGGCCGTGACCGGGGACATCCGGCTCGACCACATCGACGTCCGCTGGCCCGGCGCCGCCGCCCCGGCGCTGCGCGAGTTCTCACTGCACATCCCGCCCGGCAGTCACACCGCCATCGTCGGCCCCTCCGGCGCGGGCAAGTCCACCCTGCTCGCCGTGCTGCTCGGCTTCCTCCGCCCGGACCACGGCCAGGCCACCATCCCGGCCGCCGCGGCCTGGTCGCCGCAGGACCCGCAGCTGGTCTCCACCACCGTCCGGGAGAACCTCCGCCTCGGCGACCCGGCGGCCACCGACGAGGACCTCCGCTCGGCGCTGCGCACGGTGGCGCTGGAGGGCTGGCAGGACCGGCTGGACACCCAGGTCGGCGTGGGCGGGGCCACCGTCTCCGGCGGCGAGGCGCAGCGGCTCGGCCTGGCCAGGGCGCTGCTGTACGCGCGGCGCACCGGGGTGCTGCTGATGGACGAGCCGACCGCGCACCTGGACGAGCCGACCGCGCGCCGGGTGCTGGCCGGGGTCCGCGCCGAACTGCCCGAGGGCACCCTGGTGCACGTCACGCACCGGGCCGCCGAGGCCGCCGGGGCCGACCAGGTGGTCAGGGTCGGGGCATGATGCTGGTCATGGACCCCTCGCTGGCCGCCCGCGCGCTGGCCGCCTCCACCGAGATCACCACGGCCGCGCTCTCCGGCGACGACCCGGACGCGGTGCTGCCGCTGGTGGTGCGCCGGGTGGCCGAGCTGGCCGAGGCGGACCTGGGGCTGGTCATGGTGCGCAACGACGACGGCGGGCTCACCGTGGAGGCCGCGCACGGGCGCAGCGAGGAGGACCCGGTCGGCGCCGTGCTGTCCCCGCGCTCGACGGCGGCCAGGGTGGCCCGCAGCGGGGTGCCGGTGGTGGTGGACGACCTCACCGCGGACCCGAGGACCGCGCCGTTCGTGCCCCGGGCGCTGCGCGGGTACGGGCCGTTCGCGGTGGCCCCGTTCGGCACCAGGGAGCAGCGGCTCGGCGCGCTCACGGTGTACCGGCGCAAGGGGGCCAAGCCGTTCGCCCAGTCCACCGTGGACGTGGTCAACTCCTTCGCGGTGCAGGCCGGGCTGGCCCTGGTGCTGGCCGAGGGCTCCACCGCGCGCCAGCGGATCGCGGTCTACCAGGAGCGCGAGCGGATCGCCCGCGACCTGCACGACGTGATCGTGCAGCGCCTCTACGCCGCCGGGGTGCAGCTGGAGCTGCTGGGCCGCAGGCTGGCCGGCCGGCTGGACGAGGCCGACGCGCACCGGATCGCGGACACCGTCGACGAGCTGGACAAGACCATCGCCGAGGTCAGGGCCACCGTGCGCACCCTGCGCTCGGCCGACCCGGACGGCGCGGACCGGGCGCCGGACCTGCTCGACTCCATCCAGGCGGAGATCGCCATCGCCGGTGAGCTGCTCGGCGTGCAGCCGAAGCTCCAGATCAACGGCGACCTCACCGCCATCCCCACCGCGGTGGCCGACCACGCGCGGGCCGCGCTGCGCGAGGCGCTGTCCAACGTGGTCCGGCACTCCGGCGCGCGCTCGGTGTGGGTGCGGGCCAACCGGGACGCCGACGGGCTGCGCCTGCAGGTCGCCGACGACGGCTGCGGCATCCCGCGCGGGGTCACCCGGCGCGGCCTGCGGCACATCGAGGAACGCGCGGCCGCCGCCGGTGGCCGGTGCCGGGTGGCCTCCTCGCCGCGCAGCGGGACCACGGTCAGCTGGGAAGTGCCACTGCCCTGAGCGGAGGACGGCCGCGGCTCCGTTCGACTGGGGACCAAACGGAGCCGCGGCCGGTTCTTGCAACGGGTTCGAGGGCCCCCAAGGTTCCCCCCGCGGTGAAGCCGGTCAACGACATTCACAGTCGTTGAGTTATTTCCCCCCTGTCTTCACCACCGTTGAAGCACTGCTAGGTAATCACATCGTGTCGAGCGATGTCAACAGCCGTGAAGATCCCGGCCGTTGTTTCTCTACCCGGGTGAAAGTAGGCTGGCCAGGTGGGTACTGGGGACAAGGCCGGTGAGGCGCTGCCGCCCTTCGCCGAGGCGTTGAACCTGCTGTTCGACAAGCGCAGGCGGGACGACGGCCGGATGTTCAGCAACGAGGACATCGCGGCCGCGGTCCGGGCGAACGGCGGTTCCATCACGCAGAGCTACATCTGGATGCTGCGCAACGGTCAGCGGGACGACCCCAAAGGCAGTCACATCCGGGCGCTGGCCGAGGCCTTCGGCGTGCCGGCCGGCTACTTCATGGACGCGCAGGTCCATGCCAGGGTCCGGGCCGAGCTGGTCGGCGAGGCACCGCCGAGCGAGGTGTCCCAGGTGCTGCTGCGGCGGGTGGACGAGCTGTCCCCGCAGCACCAGCACCTGATCATGGCCATGATCGACCACGTCAGGGACCTGGAAACACCGGAACCGGACCCGCGGTGACCGGACAGGGGGGACGACCGTGGTGGCGGCGGGGCGGCAGGCCGGCCGCGGCAGACACCGGGGAACCGGTGCTGCACGAGGCCGCGGTGGCCAGGGAGGTGACCGGTCTGGAGCTGCCGGATCCCTTCGACGTGCGGGAGCTGGTCCGGCTGGTCGCGGCGCGCAGGCAGCGCTCGATCGCCGTGCTGCCCTACCCGGCGCACGTGGTGGCACAGGCCCGCGCCCAGCACGAGCCACTCCCGTACGGCATGTGGCTCGCGGGTAGCCGGCAGGACTTCCTCTTCTACCGCGAGGACACCACCGCGATGCACCAGCAGCACGTCATCCTGCACGAGCTGGGCCACATCTGCCTGCGGCACCGCACCGAGTCGATCGACGACCTGGCCGCGGAAGAGGTCACCGGCGATCCGGCCACTGTGCTGCGCGCGGCCAAGCGCACCGTCTACACCGACCGGCAGGAGCGGGCGGCCGAACTGTTCGCCTACCTCGTCGAGGAACGAGCGGGTTCGCTGCACGGCGGCGCGGGCGCGCTCGACCGGGACCAGGACCGCGTCATCCGCCGCTACCGCTCGCTGCTGGAGGACTGACCGGTGATCGTCGCGCGCATCTCGCACGCCCTGGCGCTGCTCGTGGTGACCGCGGCGCTGATCTACTGGGTGCGGTCCTGGCGGCGGAACCCGCGGTCCGGGGTGGCCGCCATGTGCCAGGCGCTGTTCTGGCTCGACCTGGCGCTGCTCATCGGCTTCTTCCAGTACCAGCTGGTCGAGCTGATCGGGGTGCCCGCGCTGCAACAGCTCGTCCAGCACCTGGCCACCCTGGTCGCGGCCTACCAGCTCGGCGCGTTCACCCTGCACCTGCACCACGACGACGACACCGTGCCGCGCAAGGCAAGGCCGCGCCTGGTGCTGCTGCTCATGGCCGAGGTCTTCCTGGTCGTCTGCTACCTGCTGGGCCCGCTGCCCGAGGGCATCCCGGTGATCAACGCCCAGTACGGCGACCGCCCGTGGGTGGTGGAGTACCTGGTCGTGTTCGACCTCTACCTGGCCTGGGCGCTGCTGGACGTGGTGCTGTCCTCCTGGCGCAACGCCCGGCACATCCCCGGCCGCCACCTGCGGCGCGGGGTGAAGCTACTCGGCATCGGCAGCGCGTTCGGCCTGTTGTTCGTGGCGCACAAGCTCTTCTACAGCGTGGCGACGATCTTCGTGACGCTGCCCTGGGAAGAGCACGGCGCCGGTGGCATCGGCACGTTCACCGTGCTGGTCGCGGTGGTCACCGTCATCGCCGGGGTGCTCGTGCCGCCGATCGGCCCCAGGCTGGCCGCCCGGCAGACCCTCCGCCGGATCCAGCCGCTGTGGGCCGCGCTCACCGCGGCCGCCCCGCAACTGGTGTTCGCCCGCCCGCACCGGTACAGCACCGGCCTGCTGCACAACCGGGTGGTGGAGATCAGGGATGTGCTGATCGGCCCGCTCCAGCCCTACCTGCTGCCGGAGGTCGCCGACCGCGCGCGGCAGCTCGGCCGGGAACAGGGGCTGGCCGGCGAGGAGCTGCGGGCGGTCGCCGAGGCCGCGGTGATCGCGGTCGGCCTGCGTGCCTTCGAGCAGGGCCTGCCAGTGCGCACCGAGGCCCCCGTGGTGTTCACCAACCCCGACACCAGCGAGGATGAGGACGAACCGCTGTGGCTGAGCAAGGTCGCCGCCGCGTTCACCGGCTCCCCGATCGTGCGTACCGTCCTGAACGAGGTCAGCGAACACCATGAGCGCTCCGCCGAGCACTGACACCGCCCGCCCACTGGCCGCCCGGATCGCCACCGAGGTGCTCGCGCCCTGGGTCTGGGTGCTCGCGCTGCCGCTGCTGGTCGCCTGGCCGGCCACCGGCCACCAGCTCGGCGCGACCCTGCTGTGGGGCCTGGTCGTGGGTGTCACCGGTTCGGTCATCCCGATGCTGGTGATCCTGCGCGGCGCGAAGGCGGGCCGCTACGACACCCACCACGTGCACAACCGCGAGGGCCGCACCGTCCCGCTGCTGCTGTGCCTTGGCTCGCTCTCGGTCGGCTGGCTGATCCTGTTCCTCGGCCAGGCCCCGCACCAGCTGCTCTCGCTGGCCGCGGCCATGTTCGTCTCGCTGGTGGTCTGCGTGGCCATCACCCTTGGCGCGCGTTGGAAGATCTCGCTGCACGCCGCGGTGGCCGCGGGCGCGGTGGTGATGCTGGTGCTCACCTACGGCCCCTGGCTGTGGCTCGCCGCCCTGCTCGCCGCCTGGGTGATGTGGTCAAGGGTGGCCTTGCGCGACCACACCACCGGCCAGGTCCTCGTCGGCGCCGCCGTCGGGATCCTGGCCGGTGGTGGTGGTTACTGGGGACTCGAACTGGTGCTGGGCTAGAAGGTGATCGCCATCGCCGGGTCGGCCAGCAGCGCGCCGACGTCGGCCAGGAACCGCGAGCCCTGCTGCCCGTCCACCACCCGGTGGTCGAAGCTCAGCGCGAGCTGGCAGACCTTGCGCGGCACCACCTGGCCGTCCACCACCCACGGCATGTCCCTGATCGCGCCGAGGGCGAGGATCGCGGACTCACCGGGGTTGATGATCGGCGTGCCGGTGTCGATGCCGAACACGCCGATGTTGGTGATGGTGAACGTGCCGCCGACCATGTCCGAGGGCGCGGTCTTGCCGTCCCTGGCGGTGGCGGTGAGCTGTTCCAGCGCGAGACCCAGCTCCCGCAACGACATCGCGTCCGCGTCCCGCACCTTCGGCACCACCAGGCCGCGCGGGGTCGCCGCGGCGATGCCCAGGTGCACGTAGGACTTGTAGACGATCTCGTTGGCCGCGGCGTCCCAGCTGGCGTTCACATCCGGGGTCCGCTTGACCGCCAGGCACACCGCGCGGGCCGCGAAGGCCAGCGGAGTGATCTTGACGTCGCGGAACTCCGGGTGGTTCTTCAGCTTCGCCCGCAACTCCATCATCGGCGTGACGTCGACGGTGAGGAACTCGGTCACGTGCGGGGCGGTGAACGCGCTGTCCACCATGGCCTGCGCGGTCGCCTTGCGCACCCCGCGCACCGCCACCCTGCGCTCCCGCGTCGCCGGGTCGTAGCCCTGAGTGTCCACAGTGGACACCTCGGAACCGTTGCGGGCGGCGGCTTCCACGTCCTCGCGGGTGATCACGCCGTCCCGGCCGGAGCCGTTGAGCGCGCGCAGGTCCACGCCGAGCTCCTTGGCCAGCTTGCGCACCGGCGGCTTGGCCAGCGGCACGTAACCACCGGCGACCGGCTCCGGCGCGACCACTGGCTCCGGCGCGACCACCGCGGCCGGGGCGGCGGGCGCGGATCCCTTGCGCTGGCGGCGTTTCGCCGTCCCGGTGCGCGGCCCGTAGCCGACCAGGGTGGCGATCCGCCCGCCCGGCATCTCCTCGCCGATCTTGCCGGTGGAGCCGCCCGGTTCAGGCGCGGCCGTGCCACCGGGGTCAACGTCCACGGTGATGATCGGCACCCCGACCTCCACCGTGTCACCCGGCTGCGCGTGCAGCTCGGTGACCACCCCGGCGAACGGGCAGGGCAGCTCGACCGCGGCCTTGGCGGTCTCGATCTCCACGATGATCTGGTTCACCGTGACGGTGTCACCCGGCTTGACGTGCCAGGTCAGGATCTCCGCCTCGGTCAGCCCCTCACCGGTGTCGGGCAGGGGGAACTGCTTGAACTGCGGCATTGTGTCCCCTCACCAGCCCAGCGAGCGTTCGACGGCGTGCAGCACCCGGTCCAGGTCGGGCAGGAAGTCGTCCTCCAGCTTGCTCGCCGGGTACGGGGTGTCGAAGCCGGTGACCCGCAGGATCGGCGCCTCCAGCGAGTAGAAGCACTCCTCCTGCACCCTGGTGGTGATCTCCGAGGTGATCGAGGCCTCCGGCGGCGCCTCGCTGACCAGCACCAGCCGGCCGGTGCGGCGCACCGACTCGAACACCGGGCCCAGGTCCAGCGGGGACAGCGAGCGCAGGTCGATGACCTCCAGCTCAAGGCCTTCCTCGGCGGCCGCGGCCGCGGCTTCCAGGCAGGTTTTCACGGTCGGGCCGTAGCAGGCCACGGTCACCGTGGATCCCTTGCGCAGCACCCTGGAGGCGAACAGCGGGCCGGGCGTCACCGTGGTGTCCAGCTCGGCCTTCTCGTGGTAGCGCTGCTTGGGCTCGAAGAACAGCACCGGGTCGTCGCTGCGGATGGCCTGCTGGATCATCCAGTAGGCGTCCACCGGGTTGGCGCAGGCCACCACCTTCAGGCCCGCGGTGTGCGCGAAGTAGGACTCCGGCGACTCCGAGTGGTGCTCCACCGCGCCGATCCCGCCGCCGAAGGGCACCCGCACCACCACCGGCATCTTGATCTGCCCGCGCGAGCGGTAGTGCAGCTTGGCCAGCTGGGAGACGATCTGGTCGAAGCCGGGGAAGATGAACCCGTCGAACTGGATCTCGGCCACCGGCCGGTAGCCGCGCAGCGCCAGGCCGATCGCGGTGCCGATGATGCCGGACTCGGCCAGCGGGGTGTCGATCACCCGCTGCTCGCCGAAGTCCTTCTGCAGGCCGTCGGTGACCCGGAAGACGCCGCCCAGCTTGCCGACGTCCTCACCCAGCACCACCACCTTGGGGTCGGCGTCCATCGCCGCGCGCAGCCCCAGGTTGAGCGCCTTGCCGATGGTGACCTTCTGCGTCTTGGGCACGCTGGTCTCGGTGTTCCGGTCCATGGTCGGTGCTGCCATCAGTGCTCACCTCCGGGTGCACTCGTCGCGAAACCGTCCAGGTAGGACAGGTAGTCCGCGCGCTGCTTCTCCAGCTGCGCGGTCTCCTCGCTGTAGACGTGCTCGAACATCTGCGCGGGCGCGGGATCGGGCATGTTCACGCACTTGTCCCGCAGCTGCGCGGCCAGCTCGTCCGCCTCGGCCTGCACCGAGGCGAAGAACTCGCTGTCCGCCCACTGCTGGTGCACCAGGTAGACCTTGACCCGCTCGATCGGGTCCTTGAGCTTCCACATCTCCAGCTCGTCGGCCAGCCGGTAGCGGGTCGGGTCGTCGGAGGTGGTGTGCGCGTCCATCCGGTAGGTGAAGGCCTCGATCAGCACGGGACCGTTGCCGTTGCGGCACTCCGAGAGCGCCCACCTGGTCACCGCGAGCGAGGCCAGCACGTCGTTGCCGTCCACCCGGATGCCCTTGAAGCCGTAGCCGCGGGCCCGCTGGTAGAGCGGCACCCTGGTCTGGCGTTCCACCGGCTCGGAGATGGCCCACTGGTTGTTCTGGCAGAAGAACACCACCGGCGCGTCGTAGGCCGCCGACCAGACCATGCCCTCGTGCACATCGCCCTGGCTGGTCGCGCCGTCACCGAAGAAGACGATGGTGGCCTCGCCGTCGGGGTCGCCGACCACGCCGTCGAACTTCTGGCCCATCGCGTAGCCGGTGGCGTTGAGGCACTGGTTGCCGATTACGATGGTGTACAGGTGGAACCGCTTCTCCAGCGGGTTCCACGAGCCGTGGTCGGTGCCCCGGAAGATGCTCAGGATCTGCGCGGGGTCGATGTCCCGGCACCAGGCCACGCCGTGCTCCCGGTAGCTCGGGAACACCATGTCGGCCGGGTGCAGCGCGCGGCCGGCGCCGATCTGCGCGGCCTCCTGGCCCAGCAGCGGCACCCAGATGCCCAGCTGGCCCTGCCGCTGCAGCGCGTTGGCCTCCCGGTCGGCCCTGCGCACCAGCACCATGTCCCGGTACAGGCCGCGCAGCTCCTCGGCGGTGATGTCGATGTCGAAATCAGGGTGGTGCACCCGCTCGCCCTCCGGCGTCAGCAGCTGCACCAGGTCGGCGCCACCCGCATCGGTCTCCCGCAGACCCGCGATGACCTGTTCCGCGGTCGGTCGGGCTGCGGTGGCGGCGGGGACTCCGGGATGGGGCGCGTCCGGTTCACCCGCGCGGGGTTGCGTCCAGTACTCCGGCGACGACATGGCGTCATTCTCCTCGTCTACAAGGCCGCCCGACCGCTTGTGACGGTCGGGTGCGACGGCGCCGTCGATCGTCGCCACCACCTGGTTGAGATGGCGCGCTCGGCCGTCGGCGCTGACGGGTCGCTCACTCCATCCTGACATGCGCTCACCCATCCCAGTGAGCCTCGGCACACCGGAAGGGTCCGGTGACAGGTTGATCAAGAACTCAGCGCGACTGGACACCCACCCTGGGCAACATCCGACGATCCCCCTACCTTGCTCAGGGGTGTCGGCTGACTCGGCGGGAGACCACATGACCCAGCTCCGTCCACGGACACGGGGCAGAACCACCCTGTCCTGCCTGGTGATATGGGGAATGCTAAGCCCGCTGCTCGCCTGCGGCGATGAGCAACCCACCCCGTCCAGCCCGCCTGCGGCTGCCGGCCAACCGCCCACGCTGGTCGTCTACTCCGGGCGCACGGAGAAGCAGATCGGGCAGATCCTGGGCCGGATGGAGCAGGCCATTGGGGTGAAACTGGACGTCCGCTACGGCGACAGCGCCAAGCTCGCCGACCAGCTGGCCACCGAACGCCAGGACAGCCCGGCTGACCTGTTCATCTCCCAGGACGCGGGCGCGCTCGGCCTGCTGGAGAACAAGGATCTGCTGGCCGAGCTGCCGGATGAGATCCGGCAGGCGGTGCCCGGCGCCTACCGCTCGGTGGGCGGCCGGTGGGTCGCCCTCTCGGCCCGTGCCAGGGTCATCGCCTACGACTCGAAGCAGGTCAGCCCGGCCCAGCTGCCCACGAGCGCGGACGACCTGCTGCTGCCCAGATGGCGCGGGAAGATCGGCTATGCCCCGGGCAACGGCTCCTGGCACTCCTTCGTCACCGCGTTGCGCGTGCTGCGCGGCGAGGAGGGCGCGCGGACCTGGCTGACCAGGTTCAAGGGGAACAACCCGCGCCGCTTCGAGTCCAACTGGCCGATCCTGGACGCGGTGGACCGCGGCGAGGTCGCGCTGGGCCTGATCAACCACTACTACTGGTACGAGAAGGCGGCCCAGGTAGGCGCGGACAAGCTGCGCGCCCGCCTGCACCACGTCAGCGGCAACGACCCGGCCGCGCTGGTCAACATCGCCGGTGCCTGCGTGCTGCGCGGAGGCGATGCGCCCCTGGCGCACAAGGCGGTGGAGTTCCTGCTCTCCGAACCGGCCCAGCAGTTCTTCGCCGACCACATCGCCGAGTACCCGGTGCGCGCCGGGATCAGGTCGACCAAACACCGGCTGCCGCCGCTGGCCGAGATCAGCGGCCCTGACCTCAACCTCAACCGCCTGGCCAGCCTGCAGGAGTCGCTGAAGCTGCTGGCCGAGACCGGCCTCAGGTGAGCCAGCCCAGCAGCGTGGCCGCGTCCCGCCGGAACTGCGCGGGATCGTCGTCCACCACGAACTCCAGCAGCGCGTGCCGGGTGACCCCGTCCGCGGCCAGCTCGGCCAGCACCGGCTGCCACAGGTCGGGCCGCGCGTCCAGCGGCAGCCGCTCGTCGAAGCCGTCCGCGCCCCAGGAGAACACGTGCGCCGCGGTCACCGAGGGCAGCAGCGCGCGCACCTCGGTCAGGCACTCCGCGACCTCCGGCAGCTCCCTCGGCTGCCAGTAGGGCACCAGGTTCTCGTGGCCTGCCTCGGCGAACAGCTTCACCGCCGAGTCCAGCGTCTTGGTCAGCGTGTGCACGTGGAACTCCACCGCCACCCGGACACCCTCGGTCGCGGCCAGCTCGGCGCACCGCACCAGCTCGCTGACCACCCGCGCCCGGTGCGCGGCATCGGAGTCCTCCGGCGTGCGCTTGCCTGCCCAGACCCGGATGGTCGGCGCGCCAAGGGCGACCGCGGTGCGCAGCACGTCGTCGAAGACCTCCGGCGCGGCGTCCCCGGCGTCGAAGTAGGAGCCGTAGCCCTCCACGGACAGCCCGGCCGCGGTGGTGGCCGCGCCCACCGCCCGCGCGGTGCCGAGCTCGCCGAGCGGCACGTGCACGTCCCCGGCCCAGCTGATCGCCGACAACCCGGCCGCCGCGGTCAGCTGCACGACCTCGGTCGCGGCCAGCTGCCGGAAGGTCACCGACACCACACCCGGAACGATCACAAGCCCTCCCTCGACTCAACCACCGGCCAATGACGCTAACGATAACCGTTATCATTCACAACCATGGCTGTCAGGACTCCCGTCACCGTGCTCTCCGGCTTCCTCGGCAGCGGCAAGACCACGCTGCTCAACCACGTGCTGGCCAACCGGGAAGGCCTGCGGGTCGCGGTGGTGGTCAACGACATGAGCGAGATCAACATCGACGCGAGCCTGGTCGCCGCCAAGGCCAGGCTGGACCGCACCGAGGAACGCCTGGTCGAGCTGACCAACGGCTGCATCTGCTGCACGCTGCGCGCCGACCTGCTGGACACCGTCGGCGAGCTGGCCAAGGGCGGTCGCTTCGACCACATCCTGATCGAGTCCACCGGCATCTCCGAGCCCATGCCGGTGGCCGCGACCTTCGAGTGGACCTTCGAGGACAACACCAGCCTGGCCGACGTGGCCCGGCTGGACACCATGGTCACCGTGGTCGACGCCTCGACCTTCCTGGCCGAACTGCGCGACGGCCAGGCCCTTGCCGAACGCGACATCGCCGCCACCGAGGACGACGAACGCGGCATCGCCGACCTGCTGATCGACCAGGTCGAGTTCGCCGACACCCTGATCATCAACAAGACCGACCTGGTCACCCCGGCCGAGCTCGGCCTGCTGGAAGACCTGCTGACCAAACTCAACCCCAGCGCCCGCCGCCTGCGCACCCAGCACGGCGTGATCGCGCCGAGCGAGATCCTCAACACCGGCCGCTACAACCCGGACACCGCGGCCCAGTACCCCGGCTGGGCCCAGGAGCTCTCCGGCACGCACCTGCCGGAGACCGAGGAGTACGGCATCAGCAGCACCACCTACCGCGCCGACCGCCCCTTCCACCCCGAACGCCTCGCCGAAGCCCTGTCGGACTGGACAGACCTGTTGCGCAGCAAGGGATTCTGCTGGCTCGCCACCCGCCCCGAGATCATGGCCCTGTGGTCCCAGGCAGGCCCCAACCTGACCATCGACCCGGCCGCGCTGTGGTCAGAATCGGACGGCCCGCGCGGCCAGGAGATCGTCTTCATCGGCCAGCACCAGCCCCCCGACGAGCCCTACCGCCGCCTGGACCCGGCCCTGCTCACCGACGAAGAACTGGCCGCCGGTCCAGACACCTGGCGCGCGCTGCCGGACCCGTTGCCGCAGTGGGACGTCGAGGACCTGCACGTTCACTGACACCCGCAGGAGCGCCGGTGCACGAACCGGGCAGGCAGCCGCACCGTGCGCGGCGCCCGCTCCGGCTCGGCGATCCGCGCCAGCAGCATCCGCACCGCCGTCCGCCCGATCTCCTCCACCGGCTGCGCCATCGTGGTCAGCGGCGGGTCTACCAGATCCGCCCACTCCACCTCGTCGTAGCCCACCAGCGCCAGGTCCCGCCCGGCCCGCAGGCCCAGCTCGCGCAGCGTGCGCAACACCCCGACCAGCATCGCGTTGTTCCCGGTGACCACCGCCGTCGGCGGCTCCGGCAGCGCCAGCAACCGGCGCAACGCGGTCCCCGCCGGCCCGATCGCCGACTCGCCGGAGACGACCAGCGACTCGTCCACCGGCAACCCGGCCCGGCCCAGCCCGAGCCGGTACCCGTGCACCCGCTCGCTGGTCGTGGTCAGCCCGGCCGCCCCGCTGACCAGCCCGATCCGCCGGTGGCCGAGCTCGGCCAGGTGCCCGACCAGCGCCGCGGCCGCGCCCGCGTTCTCCGGCCCCACCTGGTCCAGCAGCCCGTGGCTGGGCAGCCGGTCGATCAGCACCACCGGCGTGCCCAGCTGCCGCAGCTCCGGCAGCAAGGCCCCGGAGGCCCCGGCCGAGGGCGTCAGCAGCAGCCCGTCCACCCGGCGGGAGCGCAACGCGCGCACCGCGGCCTGCTCGGCCGAGGGCTCGTCGTGGGTGTCGATCAGCAGCAGGGTGAACCCGGCCGCGCTGGCCTCGCTCTCCACCGCCTGGATCAGCTCGGCGAAGTACGGGTTGGCCACCAGCGAGATGGCCACGCCCAGCGAGCGGGTGCCGCCGGTGACCAGCGAGCGGGCGATCGCGTTGCCGGTGTAGCCGGTTCTGGCCACCGCGTCCAGCACCCTGGCCCTGGTCTCCCCGGCCACCGTTCTGGTGCCGTTGACCACGTGCGACACCGTCGTGATCGACACGCCCGCCAGCTCGGCGACGTCCCGCATGGTCACCATCGGTTCCACCTTCCGCAAGCGCTTGCGCAAACGCTTGCCGCTAGTGAACCCGCTCACTACCGTTGCGCGCCACACGCTTGTTGGAGGCAGCCATGGGACGACGAGGTCCACAGTTGGTCGCACTGCTCGCCACCGGCGCCATCGCCATGGCCGGCACTGCCTGTTCCAGCCAGAAGGCCACCGATGGCCGGGGCAACGACGACGGCAAGGTCAAGATCGGGCTGGTCACCAAGACCGACAGCAACCCGTTCTTCGTCGCCCTGCGCGAGGCGGCCAAGGCCCAGGCGGGCAAGGACGGCGCCGAGCTGATCGCGCTGGCCGGCAAGTTCGACGGCGACAACGAAGGCCAGGTCGCCGCGCTGGAGAACCTGGTGCAGCAGGGCGTGGACACCATCCTGGTCACGCCCAGCAACTCCACCGGCATCCTCGGCGCGATCAAGAAGGCCAGGGAGAAGGGCATCCTGGTGATCGCCCTGGACACCGAGACCGACCCCAAGGACGCGGTCGACGCCACCTTCGCCACCGACAACATCCAGGCCGGGCGGTTGCAGGGCCAGTACGTCAAGGCCGCGCTCGGCGACCGCGCCCCGCAGCTGCTGATGCTCGACGGCAGCCCCGGCGGCACCGTGGACGAGCAGCGGCACAAGGGTTTCCTGGAGGGCCTCGGCCTGACCGAGACCGACCCGAAGGTGCTCGGCAAGGAAGCCACCAACGGCGACCAGAACAAGGCCCAGCAGGCCATGGAGAACCTGCTCCAGCGCGCCACCTCGGTCAACGCCGTCTACACCATCAACGAGCCCGCGGCCCGGGGCGGTTTCGCCGCGCTGCAGGCCAAGGGCCTCGCGGACAAGGTCGTGGTCGGCTCCATCGACGGCGGCTGCCAGGGCGTGCGCGATGTCAAGGACGGCAAGTACGCGCTCACCGTGATGCAGTTCCCGAAGAAGATGGCCGAGGACGGCGTCAAGGCCGGGGTCGAGTTCACCAAGAGCGGCAAGAAGCCCAGCGGCTTCACCAACACCGGCACCACCGTGATCGCGGACAAGCCGGTGCCCGGCATCGACAGCAAGGACACCGCCTGGGGCCTGCAGAACTGCTGGGGCTGACCATGAAGACCCTCGTCCTGCGCACCCCGGCCCTCGGCCCGGCCCTCGCGCTGCTGGCCGCGGTGCTGCTGTTCTCCGTCACCACCGACACCTTCGCCACCACGGACAACCTGTCCCTGGTCGTGCAGCAGTCGCTGGTCATCGGCACCCTCGCGCTCGGCCAGACCCTGGTCATCCTCACCAGCGGCATCGACCTGGCCAACGCGGCCATCGCGGTGCTCGGCACCCTGCTGATGGCCCAGCTCGTGCTCGGCGGCACCTCCGCCCCGCTCGCGCTGCTGATCGGCATCGGGGTGGCGGTGGGCATCGCCGCGATCACCGGCGGGGTGGTCACCGGCATCAGCCTGCCCCCGTTCATCGTCACCCTGGGCATGCTCACCATCGTCACCGCCGCGGCCCGCATCTACGCCGAGGGCCAGAGCTACCCGGTCACCGACGAGCTGCTCACCTTCCTCGGCACCCGGCAGTACCTCTTCGGCCAGATCGAGGTCACCGTCGGCATGGGCCTGGCGCTGGTGATGTACCTGGTGGCCTGGTACGCGCTGACCCGCACCGCCTGGGGACGGCACGTCTACGCGGTCGGCAACGACGCCGAGGCCGCGCGGCTGTCCGGCATCAAGGTCCGGCGCACCGTGCTCAGCGTCTACCTGGTCGCCGGGCTGGTCTACGGCATCGCCGCCTGGCAGGCGCTGGGCCGGGTGCCCAACGCCGACCCCAACGCCTTCCAGACCGGCAACCTGGACTCGATCACCGCGGTGGTGCTGGGCGGCACCAGCCTGTTCGGCGGCCGGGGCAGCGTGCTCGGCACCCTGGTCGGCGCGCTCATCGTCGCGGTGCTGCGCTCCGGCCTCACCCAGGCCGGCATCGACAGCCTCTACCAGGACGTCGCCACCGGCGTGCTGGTGATCGTCGCGGTCGCCGTCGATCGCTTCTCCCGAGGGAGGAACCAGTGACCCCGGTGCTCCAGGCCCGTGGCCTGGTCAAACGCTACGGCAAGGTGACCGCGATCAACGGGGCCGACTTCGACCTGGCACCAGGCGAGGTGCTGGCCGTGGTCGGCGACAACGGCGCGGGCAAGTCCAGCCTGATCAAGGCGCTCTCCGGCGCGCTGGTCCCGGACGAGGGCGAGATCCGCCTGGACGGCGAGCTCGTCCGCTTCACCGGCCCGCTGGACGCGCGCAGGCACGGCATCGAGACCGTCTACCAGAACCTGGCGCTGGCCCCGGCCCAGGACATCGCCAGCAACCTGTTCCTCGGCCGGGAACGCCGCCGCGCCGGTGTGCTCGGCTCGGTGTTCCGGCTGCTGGACACCAAGGGCATGCGGGCGGAGGCGGCCAGGGTGCTCGGCGAGCTCGGCATCGGCGTCAACTCGATGTCGCAGACCGTGGAGACCCTCTCCGGCGGCCAGCGCCAAGGCGTGGCGGTGGCCCGCGCGGCCGCCTTCGGCAACCGCGTGGTGATCATGGACGAGCCGACCGCCGCGCTCGGCGTGGCCGAGTCCGGCAAGGTGCTGGAACTGATCAACCGGATCCGCGAGCGCGGCCTGCCGGTGGTGCTGATCAGCCACAACATGCCGCACGTGTTCGACATCGCGGACCGCATCCACGTGCACCGCCTCGGCAAGCGGGTCGCGCTGGTCTCGCCGGGGGAACGCACCATGAACGAGGTGGTCGGCCTGATCACCGGCGCGCTGCGGGTGGCGGAGGACGGGCAGCTCGCCGAGGTCACGCACGCGGTGACCACCGGGCTGCGGACGGGGGAGACCGGCACGTGATCGCGGAGTTCACCGAGCTGGTGGCCAGGGCGGCACAGCTGGCCGCGGACGGGCGGCGCCGGGTGCTCGGCATCGCGGGCGCCCCCGGCGCGGGCAAGTCCACCCTGGCCCAGCGGCTGGCCGAAGCCCTGGGCGAGCGGGCCGTGCTGGTCGGCATGGACGGCTTCCACCTGGCCCAGCGCGAGCTGGAGCGGCTGGGCCGGGCCGAACGCAAGGGCGCCCCGGACACCTTCGACGCGCACGGCTACCTCGACCTGCTCCGGCGGCTGCGCGCCAACGGCCCGGACACCCCAGGCGCGGTCACCGTCTACGCGCCGGAGTTCCGCAGGGAGATCGAGGAGCCGGTGGCCTGCGCCGTCCCGGTCAGCCCGGACATCCCGCTGGTGATCACCGAGGGCAACTACCTGCTGCTGGCCGAACCACCCTGGTCAGGGGTGCGGACCGCGCTGGACGAGGCCTGGTTCCTGGCCCCGGCCGAGGACCTGCGGCTGAGCAGGCTGATCGCCCGGCACCGCGCCTTCGGCCGCACCGAGTCCCAGGCCCGGCTGCGCGCGCTCGGCTCGGACCAGGACAACGCGATCCGGGTGAACTCCACGCACGAGCGCGCCGACCTGGTGCTGCACGGAATCAGTTCGAGTCTTTCCTGAGCCCGGCCTCGTCGGACTCCTCGTGCATCGGCCGCCGCATCTCCTGCCGGTACCGGTACACGCCGTAGCTGGTGCCCACGATGAAGAAGGCGACAAACCCGATCACCGCCACCGTCTGCAGCCACGGGTACCGGTTGAGCAGGCCTGCCGCGTAGTAGCCGAGCAGGATCAGCACCGGCGACCAGGTCACCGCGCCGGTGATGGTCGCCCAGGTGAACCGCTTGCGGTCCATCCCGGCCGCGCCCGCGATCGCCGGGGCCAGCGTGCGCACCCAGGGCAGCCAGCGCGCGGCCACGATCGCCCAGAACCCGTACTTGTCCAAGAAGTCCTTGGCCCGGTCCAGGTTCTGCTGGTTGAGCACCTTGCCGCCCTCACGGGCCAGCATCTTCGTGCCGGTCTTCGCACCGACGAAGTAGCCGAACTCGTTGCCCAGGATGGCCACCAGCGTGCTCACCCCGGCCAGCGCCCAGGCGTCGATCGGCCGGTCGTGGTTGGCCAGCACCACACCCGCGGCGAACAGCAGCGAGTCGCCGGGCAGGAACAGGCCGATGATCAGGCCGCACTCGGCGAAGATGAACGTGGTCACGATGATCCACACCAGCGCCGGACCCGCCGAGTCCAGCGGTGACCAGGCCAGTGTGACGGACACACCTTCCGGGCTCATCACTTCGAGACTACGGGGATCCTGGCGAACACATCATCGACATTTTCCGTCTCGTGCGCGTGTTTCTGTGGAACTACCGTGGACGGGTGAACGATCGGGTGAAAAGCGTCGAACTGCTTGACCAGCTCCACCGGGCCCTCGGTGCGGACGGGGTCATCACCGACCCGGACGTCACCGACAGCTACCGCCGGGACATGATGCCGCTCGCGCCGCACGGCGCGCCGCTGGCCGTCGTGCTGCCCGGCGACACCGCGCAGGTCCAGGCCGTGGTCAGGGCCTGCGCGGCGGCAGGCGCCCCGATCGTGCCGCGCGGCGCGGGCAGCGGCCTCTCCGGCGCGGCCAACGCGGTCGACGGCTGCGTGGTGCTGGCCACCACCAGGATGAACCGCATCCTGGAGATCGACCCGGACAACCGGCTCGCCGTGGTCGAACCCGGCGTGGTCAACCTGGACCTGCGGCACGCCGTGGAGAAGGAAGGCCTGTTCTACCCGCCGGACCCCTCCAGCTACGACTGGTGCACCATCGGCGGCAACGTGGCCACCAACGCGGGCGGCCTGTGCTGCGTGAAGTACGGCGTGACCACCGACTCGGTGCTCGGCCTCGAGGTGGTGCTGGCCAGTGGCGAGCTGCTGCGCACCGGCCGCCGCACGGTCAAGGGCGTGGCCGGCTACGACCTGACCAAGCTGTTCGTCGGCAGCGAGGGCACCCTCGGCGTGGTCACCCAGGCCACCCTGGCGCTGCGCCCGCTGCCGCAGGCCCCGGCCACCATGGTCGCCGCCTTCCCGTCCACCGAGGCCGCGGGCGCCGCGGTCACCGGTGTGGTGCGCGAGGGCCTGGTCCCGTCCCTGATGGAGATCATGGACGCGGCCTCCATCCGCGCGGTCGAGGCGCACCTGAACACCGAGCTGGGCGCGGGCAGCGGCAGCGCGGCCCTGCTGATCTGCCAGTCCGACGCGGGCGGCGAGGTGGCCAGGCGGGAGCTGGCGAAGATCGAGCAGCTGTGCCTGGCCGCGGGCGCCGAGCTCGCCTACGTCACCACCGACCTGGCCGAGGGACAGCTGCTGCTGACCGCCCGCCGCGCGGTGCTCGGCGCACTGGAGGTCTACGGCGCCTGGCTCACCGACGACGTGTGCGTGCCGCGCACCAGGATCGCCGAGCTGATCAGCGGCTGCGCCGCGATCAGCGCCCGCAGGGACCTGCTGATCGCGGTGGTCGGGCACGCCGGCGACGGCAACATGCACCCCACCATCGCCTACGACCCGGCCGATGCGGACCAGTTCGCCCGCGCCAAGCTCGCCTTCGACGAGATCCTGGAGGTCGGCCTGGCCCTCGGCGGCACGGTCACCGGCGAACACGGCATCGGCAAGATCAAACGGGAGTGGCTGGCCAGGGAGATCGGCGAGGTCGGCCTGGCCGCGCACCGGGCGATCAAACGCGCGCTGGACCCGGAGAACCTGTTCAACCCGGGTTCGATGTTCGCGCTGGACTGACCACCATGTCCAGGAACCGGTTCAGGTAGGCGCGGGCCTGCTCGGGCGCGTGCCGCGCCGGGTCCATCAGCATCAGGTAGGTCACCACCCCGGCCAGGCTTTCCAGCAGCATCTCCAGGTCCAGCTCCGGCGGCAGCTCACCGTGTTCCTGCAACAGCCGGAGCAGCTGCATCGCGATGTCCTTGCGCGGCCGCACGTAGTTCTCCGCGTAGGCCCGCATCAGCTCGGGATGGTCGGTCGCGGCCCCGGCCAGCCGCCCGATCAGCTGCCGGAACCGGTCGTCGCTGGTCGCCTGCACCATGATCTCCACCAGCTTGGCCCTGGTGACCTCGCCGTCAGCGAACATGGCCAGCGCATCGGCCGGGCTGAGGAAGCTGTCCCTGCCGAACTCGATCGCCTGCGCCAGCAGCAGCTCCTTGCTCGCCCACCGCCGGTACACGGTGAGCCGGGCGACCCCGGCGCGCCTGGCGATCTGCTCGATGCTGGCGCCCTCCACCCCACCCTCGATGAACAGGTCGAGGGCGGCGCGCAGGATCGCCGTGTCCGTCTCCGGATCACGCGGACGGCCCCTCACCCGGCCCGCCCGGTCCGCAGCACCATCTCCAACCACCGGTGCAGCTTCGCTGGATCCGGCCGCCCACGCCAGCCCAGGTGCGCGTCCGGCCGCACCAGCCACACCTGCTCGCCCGGCCGGTCCAGCAGCACCACCTCGTCCCCGAGCAGCTCCCGCACCACCGCCGCCACCGGCTCGTGCCTGCCCAGCAGCGCCCACCGCCCGCGCAGCTCCGCATGCAGCCGGGTCGCCGAACCGTCCACCCGGCGGCAGGCCAGGTCCGGCACCCGCTGCCCAGGCCGCAGCCCCACCGTCCAGGGCGCGAACCGCCACGGCGCCAGCGGCCCGCGCCGGTAGTGCGTGTCCAGCTGGGAGGCGGCCCTGGCCAGCCGCCGCTGCACCGGAGCCAGGTTCACCAGCGGCGCGGCCACCCGGTCCCGCAGGAACCGCCGCAGCCGCCCCTGCCCGAGCACCAGCCGGGTCAGGCCGGTGGTGCTCTCCAGCACCGCCGCCGCGATCGGCCGCCGCTCGGCCTCGTAGGTGTCCAGCAGCGCCGGATCCGCCCGGCCCGCCGCCACCAGCGCCAGCTTCCAGCCCAGGTTGTCCGCGTCCCCGATCCCGGTGTTGAGCCCCTGCCCGCCGAACGGGCTGTGGATGTGCGCGGCGTCCCCGGCCAGCAGCACCCGGCCCCGCCGGTAGGTGTCGGCCAGCCGGCGGTGCACGCGGAACACCGAGGTCCACAGGGCTCCGTCGAAGCGCACCCCGTGGTAGCCGGTGCGCGCGGGCAGGATCTCGCTCATCCGCCCCAGCACGTCATCCGCCTCGACCGCCCGGTCGTAAGGCGCGACCAGCCGCCACAGGTTCGGCTCGGGCAGCGGGAACGCGGCGAACACCCCGTCCGGGCTGATCCAGGCGGACGCGGTGTCCCTGGGCAGCCCCCAGTCCAGGTGCACGTCGGCGAGCAGGAAGTTCTCCACCACCCGCTCTCCGGGAAAGCCGAACCCGCCCAGCCGTCGCACCGCGCTGCGCGCCCCGTCGCAGCCGACCACCCAGTCCGCGCGCACGGTCTCGGTGCCCCCGCCGTGCCGGAGCGACACCTCCCCGCCCCGCCCGTCCTGCGCCAGCCCGACCACCTCGTGCCCCCACTCGACCTTGCCGCCCAGCCGCGCCAGCAACGCCCGCAACTCCCCCTCCACCGCCGCCTGCGAGATCAGCAGGGTCCGGTGCCTGCTGGCCAGCCGCACCTGGTCAACCCGGATCCGGGCCAGCTCCACCCCGCGCACGTTGACGCTGACCCCGGCCACCCGGACCGCCCGCTCCGGCAGATCCGCCAGCGCCCCCAACCGATCCAGCACCTCCACACCCCTCGGATGCAGCCCCAGCGCCCGCGAGGTCACCGAGGCCGCCCGGGCCTGGTCGACCACCCGCACCGGCACCCCTCGGCTCAGCAGCGAACAGGCCAACGTCAACCCGGTAGGCCCAGCCCCGACCACCAGCACCGCTGCGTCCACCAGGACCCCCAATTAGTTAACAGCACTGTACTGTTTACAAATGTAGCCCAGAAAAACGCCCCGTGCCGGAACAGGCACGGGGCGTTCGTCAGCGAAGGTCAGATCTTGGGGATCACCTGGGTGTGCGACTCACCGATGTCCGGCAGCTTGCGCCGCTTCCGCCGCTCCCGGATGAACTCGAAGATGATCGGCAGGATCGAGAGGAACACGATCAGGATCAGCGCCGCTTCGATGTTGTTCTTCACCAGCGGCACGTTGCCCAGCGCCGCCCCGAGGAAGGTCAGCCCCGCGGCCCAGGCGATACCGCCGACGACCGAGTAGGTGAAGTACTTCTTCGGATCCATCCGGCCGATCCCGGCCACCGCGGTGATGAATGTCCGCACCACCGGCACAAAGCGGGCCAGGATGATCGCCCGAGCCCCGTACCGCTCGAAGAACTCATGCGTCTTCGCCGCGTACTCCGGCTTGAAGATCTTGGAGTTGGGCCGGTTGAACAACGTCGGCCCAGCCTTCCACCCGATCCAGTACCCCACCGCGTTGCCCAGGATGCCCGAGATGGTCAGCAACACCGCGACAACCCAGGTCGGCACCCCGAACGCGCCGTTGACCGCGAAGAACCCCGCGATGAACAACAGCGAGTCGCCAGGCAGGAAGAACGCGAAGGCCCCGCACTCGGCGAACACGATGAGGCACAGACCGATCAGCGCGAAGTGCCCCATTTGCTGGATGAGGTAGACCGGATCCAGCCAGTCGATCCCGAAGAGAGCGAGCGGCACGGCCGTACTCGTAACGGTCGTCACCCCGACAACGGTACAGGGACACCCACCGCAACCCCGTCGCGGTCTACCACGCCCACCCCGCCGCCAACCCCAACGCCACGCCCAAAACCCACCCCCACCAGCCCCAACCACCCGACAAACCGGACATTGTGACCATCCTCGCCCCAGCCCCCCGACCGCGAACCGTCACGCCCCGTCCCACCGCAACCGCCTGCCCCTGGTGCCCCGCAGTCCCGTGCAACCGCTCGGCCCCGTGCCCCCGCCTGCCCCCCTGTGCGGCCACCCATTCGGACCGCTGAAACCTCCAGACCCGGGGCCGCAGCCTCACGACCTGCCCACGAATCCCCCGCCCAACCGCGAACGATCACACGCCACCAGCCAAGCTGCCCCCGGCTCCCCGGCTCCCCGGCTCCCCGGCTCCCCGGCTCCGCCGCCAACTCCCGCCCAGCGCAGCCCGCCAGCCGCCGCCACTTCCGCCTACCCACCACCGGTCACCGGTCACCGGCCGCTGGCCCACCCGGGCCAAGCCCGGCACCCAACCGATTCCGGCTCTGCCCGCTCCGGTCGCCGCCCTGCCCGCTCCATCCCTGACCCGCTCAACCGCGCCCGGCCCTGCCCCGCCGGACTCAGCCACGAGCCCCCCACCCCAGCCCCCGAACCCGCCCCTACACGCTCCGCAACCACTGCCACTGCCCTCCGCGCCCGCCCGAGGGGGACCCCCCGACATCAACGCTACCGCCCGCTCCCGACAAAACGGCAGCTCAAAGCCCCCAAGATCCGAACTTATCCACAAGTCCCCGCTTATCCACAGCCCACGACCACCGCGCTTGATGCTGACCCAAAGTCACGGCAGGCTGATCCCAGGCGCCCACTCCAACACCCACCATCAGCCCCGGCCCCCAGAACCGGAGGTGATCACCAGAGCGTGAGCACACCCATCACCGCGCCCGCGGTCAGTCCAAGGAGCACGGCGAACAACAGCAACACCCAGACCGGCAGTGACGGCGGTGGCAGACCGATGCCACGGGCCGAGGTGAACCGGTCCGTCGGTCCGGTGTCCCTCCCCAGCGGAAGCACCGGCATCGGCGGGAAGGGAGCTTCGGCCGGAGGCATGCTCGGGCTGCCCGCTGCCTGGGCGCGCAGGGCGTCAGCGAGCAGCTTCTCCGGATTGTCCGAGGCGGCCACAGCAACACCGTAGTGCGGTGCGGTGCGGCTGAGGGCTCAGGACACCCACTCGCCGCGGTGCAGCACCCGTGCCGGGCGCAGTCCAGCGTCCAGCACGACCAGGTCGGCGGACAGGCCCGCGCTGATCGAGCCGGTCACCTTGGTCAGCCCGAGCAGGCCGGCCGGCCGGGTCGAGCAGGCGGTTGCCGCGTCGGTGACGCTGAGGCCGCACTCCAGGACCAGGTTGCGGAAGGCCGCGTCCATGGTCAGGGTGCTGCCGGCCAGGGAACCGCCGCCGGCGAGCGTTGGCACGCCGTCGGTCACGGTGACCTCCAGGCCGCCGACGTCGTACACGCCGTCGCCGACACCGGCGGCCGCGATGGCGTCGGTGATCAGGACGGTGCGTCCCAGTCCGGCGTGCCGGGCGGCGAGGCGGATCGTGGTCGGGTGCAGGTGCACCAGGTCGCAGATCAGCTCGACGGTGACCCGCTCGTCGTCCAGCAGGGCGCCGATCGGGCCGGGCTCGCGGTGGTGCAGCGGGCGCATGCCGTTGAACAGGTGCGTGGCCACGGTCGCTCCGGCGTCCACGGCCGGGCGGACCTGGGCCTCGGTGCCGTCGGTGTGGCCGATGGCGGCGATGACCTCCTGGTCGACGAGCTGGCGGACGGCGTCCACGCCGTTGTCCAGCTCGGGGGCCAGGGTCACCATGCGCACGGTGCCGCGACCGGCGTCCAGCAGGGTCTGCACATCGGCCTTGGCCGGCGGCCGCAGGATTGCCGGGTCGTGGGCGCCGCAGCGGGCCGCGGACAGGAACGGGCCCTCCAGGTGCACGCCCGCGAGCAGGCCGTCCTGGGTGAGTTCGGCCAGCGCCGCGATCTGCCGGGACATGTCCGGGATCGGCCCGGACACCAGGCTCGCGAGCAGGGTGGTGGTGCCGTGCCGCCGGTGGGCGGTGGCGGCCTTGAGCACCCGCTGCTGATCGGGGTTGGAGAAGGACTCGCCGCCGCCGCCGTGGCAGTGGATGTCCACGAAGCCGGGGACCACCCACTGGCCGGAGACGTCGACGACCTCCTCGGTCGCGCCCTGCCCGTTGGCCGAGCCCGCGCCGACCTCGGTGATCAGTCCGCCCTCGACCCGAACCCAGCCGTCATCGAGCACACCACCGGGAGTGACGACCTTGCCGCCGACGAGTTTCATCAACCCTCCAACAGGTCCATGGCCA
This sequence comes from Crossiella sp. NPDC003009, assembly GCF_053591555.1. Taxonomy (NCBI): domain Bacteria; kingdom Bacillati; phylum Actinomycetota; class Actinomycetes; order Pseudonocardiales; family Pseudonocardiaceae; genus Crossiella; species Crossiella sp. NPDC003009. The sequence continues at coordinate 173,059 of NZ_JBSFUA010000007.1, forward strand.
GCAGCGCGGCTCCGAGGCAGCCCGCCTCGTCACCCAGCGCCGCCAACCGCAGTTCGGGTCGGCGCTGGAACGAGATGAGCTCGTCCAGCCGGTCGCCAAGGGGGGCGAGCAGCAGCTCTCCCGCCATGGCCAGGCCACCACCCAGGACCACGGCCTGCAACCCGAGCAGGGTGGTCAACAGGATCACGGCCTGAGCCAGTGCCTCGACCGCCTCCGCCCAGACCGCGGCGGCGTCGGGGTCGCCCGCGCGGACCGCGTTGGCGACGTCGACCGCGCCGTGCACGGGGCGGCCGGTGCGTTCGGTGTAGCGGCGGGCCACCGCCGCGGAGGAGGCGCGCAGTTCCAGGCAGCCGTGCTGGCCGCACCCGCACAGCTCGCCGGCGCCAAGGGAGAGGTGGCCGACCTCGCCCGCGTAGCCACCGCCGGAGTGCAGTCGGCCGCCGAGTACCAGGGCGGCGGCGATGCCGGTGCCGATGGGCATGACCACGGCGTCGGTGAAGCCGCGCGCCGCGCCCAGCCGGGACTCGGCGAGGCCGCCCGCGCGCACGTCGTGGTCGAAGACCACCGGCAGGCTCAGCCGGTCGCTCAGGGCGGCACGGAACGGGTAGTCACGCCAGCCGAGGTTGGCCGAGAACACGCCCACCCCGGCTTCGGCGTCCACGATGCCCGGCACCACGACGCCGACCGCCTCGACCGGATTCGCCGCGGTCGCCGACCAGCTCTTGACCAGCTCGGCGATCAGGCTGACCAGGGCATCCGCGGTCTCCGTGCCGGTGCTGCCACGCGGCGTGGCGCGCCGCAGCCGGTCCACGACCGCGGGCGCGGCGGGGTCACCCTGGACCAGGGCTGCCTTGATGTCGGTGCCGCCGACGTCGACGGCGACCACGGTTCGCGAGCTGGGCACAGCTCGAATCCTGGGGCATGCGGCGTCTCTGGTCTAGACCTCTGCGTGAAGGACGCAGGGTGGAATGCCACAAATTGCGCGTGAGAGCGTTTCCAAGCGCGATTTCGCGTGCCTCAGCGTGACTGTCCGTGATCGGTGACCTCGGGCTGGTGTCGCACGGAGAAGCGCCACGAAGGCTGGCGCTGCGGTGAGCGCGCGGGATGGTGCCGAGCCGCGCGGGCAGGCAGCCACGTCACCCAGGCATGCAGGGCTGCGCGAATCGACGTGCGAATCGACGCGCGGGGCGACGACCGTGCTGACGAGCGCGCCGTGGCCGGTGCAACATGCCGCGAGCGCGGCTTCGCTCTGGCACACGCCAGCGAGTGCGATCTCGCTCTGGCACACGCCAGCGAGTGCGGCTTTGGCCGGGGCGTAGGTCAGCGAGTGCGGCTTTGCCGTGGTGGCAAGCGCCAGCGTCCATGATTTCGCCTTGGCAGCAGGTGTCCGCGAGCGTGGTTTTGCCGAGGCGGCACGCGCCCGCGAGTGCGGCTTTTCCCAGGTGGCATGTGCCAGCGAGCGTGGTTTTGCCCAGGCGGCACAGCGCGAGGCTTTGCCTGGCACAGCCGCCGAGAGCGCGTCCCGGTCAGCCCTGGAGGACCTTCTGCAGCGCGTCCAGGGCGCGGCTGGCCGTGGACTTCACGGTGCCGCGGGAGATGCCGGTGGACTCGGCGATCTCCTGTTCGGACAGGCCGCCGTAGTACCGGAGCACCAGGACCTCGCGTTGGCGGGGTGGGAGCTGGCCCAGGGCGCTGACCACGGCCTGGTGTTCGGCGGTCAGCATGGCCAGCGACTCGGCCGAGCGGGCCGTGGTCAGGTGCGGGGGCTGGTACTCGCGGGCGGTCTTGCGGCGGCGGAGCACCGAGCGGCTGCCGTTGACCACCGCGGTGCGCAGGTAGCCGACGGCGGCCGCGCCGTCGCGCAGGCCGCCCCAGTTGCGGTGCAGGCCGGTGAAGGCCTCCTGCACCACGTCCTCGGCGGTGGCCGGGTCGTCGACCAGCAGGATGGCCAGGCGGACCAGGCGCATCCGGTGTTGGCGGTACAGGTCTTCCAAGGTCAGCGGCGCCTCGGGAGCCTGGACACCACCGGTTTTCGGTGTGTTGCCGTCCAGGGTCCGGAGATGGCTGAAGGTGCGCTCGACCGTCTGTTCGACGTTCGGCGCCTGGCTCCCGGTGGCACGGCTGTCCCCGCGCGGCGCGTCCCAACCCACGCAGAGCAAGGTACTCGCGCTGGTCAAGCCCCGGCGATCTCGGTGCCTGGGATCACCTGGCCGGTGCCGGACCGGTGATCGGCCGCGCGAGTAGGTTCGGCCTGTCGCCCCGCCGGCCGGTGGCGGGGGTTTGGCGAGGAGGGGCGCGATGGCGCGGTTCGTGGTGGAGTGGGTCTTCGGGACCAACCGGGACGAGCGGCTGGCGGTTCGGCCCGCGCACCGGGAGTGGGCTGCTGAGCAGGCCAAACAGGGTGTGCTGCTGGCGGGTGGGCCGTGGGCCAACGACACCGGCGCCCAGGTCGTGCTGGAGGCGGCCGATCGGGCGGAGCTGGCGAAGATCCTGGCCACTGACCCGTACGCCGATGCCAACGTGATCGCCGAGACCCGGATCCGGGAGTGGAACGTGGTCGCCGGCGCGTGGATCGCGGGCTGAGCGCAGGGGCGGGCACGCGTGAGCCCGGCGACCGGGACCGGCCGCCGGGCGCGTTGGTCAGCGGGCGCTGGCCTCGGTGAGGCGCTGGACCTCGTCCTCGGCCAGCTCCAGGGTGGCGGCGGCCAGCAGGTCGGCGAGCTGGTCCAGGGTGCGGGCACTGGCGATCGGGGCGGCCACCGTGGGCTGGGCGGTCAGCCAGGCCAGGGCGACCGCGGCCACCGAGGTGTGGTGGGCGGCGGCGAGCTCGTCCAGCACCGCGAGCACGCGCAGGCCGCGTTCGTCTAGGTAGGCGCTCGCGCCGGCGGCGCGGGGGCTGTCCACCTCGACGCCGGGGCGGTATTTGCCGGTGAGGAAGCCCTTGGCCAGGCCCCAGTACGGCACCGCGGACAGGCCCTCGATCGCCACCAGCGCGGCCAGCTTGCCTTCGTAGCCCTCGCGTTCGACCAGGTTGTAGTGCGGCTGGAGGGCGACGTAGCTCGCCAGGTTCTCCCGCTTGCTGGTCTCCAGCGCCTCGGCCAGCCGGTCCGTGCCGTAGTTCGAGGCCGCCAGGTGGCGGACCTTGCCCGCCTTGACCAGCTCGTCGAAGGCGCCGAGGGTCTCGGCCAGCGGGACCTCGGTGTCGTCGATGTGGGCGTAGTACAGGTCGATGTGGTCGGTGCCCAGCCTGCGCAGGGAGTCCTCCGCGGCGACCTTGATGTTGGCCGCGGACAGGCCCTTGGCGGTGCTCAGCTGGCCGACCTTGGTCGCGATCACCAGGTCGTCGCGGCGGCCGCGCCTGGCCAGCCAGCGGCCGATGATCGTCTCGGACTCGCCGCCGGAGTTGCCCTCGGCCCAGGCCGGGTACACGTCCGCGGTGTCGATGAAGTTGCCGCCCGCGGCCGCGTAGGCGTCCAGCACCGCGAACGACTGCTGCTCGTCCGCGGTCCAACCGAACACGTTGCCACCGAGGCAAAGCGGGAAGACGTCCAGGTCACTCGTGCCGATTCTTGCCACGACTGAAACAAACGCCCTGCTAGGCAGGGACATTCCGAGTATTCGGGTGGACTTTTCGATTTGACAGCGCGGCCAGCACCAGGTCCACCGCCTGGGCCGCGTAATCGGCGGGCGGTCGCTCCTGGCGGAGCAGGACTCTGGTCCACACCGCGCCGGCCAGCAGGTCCACCACCAGTTTGGCGTCGGTGTCCGCGGGCAGCTCGCCGCGGGCGACCGCCCGCTCGAAGAGCACCAGCTCGCGGTCGAACCGGTCGGCGAAGAACTCGTGCGCCAGCCTGGCCAGCACCGGACGGCCGGCCGCGGCCAGCGCGGCGGTGACCACCGAGGCGCTCGGCTCGGTGGTCAGCAGCCGCAGCACGTGCCTGGTCAGCGCCAGCAGGTCGCCGCGCAGCGTGCCGGTGTCCGGCACCGGCAGCTCCAGCAGGGCCGAGTTCAGCAGCGCCGCGCCGAGCAGTGCGTCCTTGTCCGCCCACCAGCGGTAGATCGTGGTCTTGTGCACGCCGGAGCGGGCGGCCACGCCCTCCACGGTCAGGCCGTCGTACCCGTGCTCGGCCAGCAGCTCCAGCACCGCGGTGAAGATCGCCTCTGCCTGCCGGGGTCCGTCACCGGAGCGGCGCGCCGTGTCCACCATCATGCCTCGAACACTACGCGACGTTGCGTTGCGGGGCAGCCCGGCGTAGCGTGAAACGCAACGCGCCGTTGCGTTGCATTGGGCGGGAGGACGGACATGGCGGGCATGGAGTCGGGGCGGACGCCGATCGTGCTGGTGCACGGCATCCGGGTCAGCGGGACCATGTGGCAGGGCGTGCGGACCGAGCTCGGTGATCGGCCGGTGTCCGCCCCTGACCTGCCGGGACACGGCAGCCGTCGGGGTGAGCGGTTCACCGTGGCCGGGGCGGTGGCCGCGATCAGGGACGCCGTGGACGACCTCGGCGGGCAGGCGGTGCTGGTCGGGCACTCGATGGGCAGCTACCTGGCGCTGGCCGCGGTGGCCGAGCACCCCGAGCGGATCAGCGAGCTGGTGCTGGTCGGCGGCACCCTCAAGCTCACCCCCGGCCGGGTGCGGCCCTTCCGCCGGATCGCCGGCCTGCTGGGCAGCCTGCCCGACGGCGGGCTCTGGTTCACCCGGCGGATGGCGCGGCTGATGTTCGGCCGGGCGCAGGGCGAGGCGTTCGTGGCCGGCGGGGTCGCGCACGAGGCGGTGCCGGACGTGCTGGCCGGCCTGCTGAGCCGGGACCCGCTGGCCGACCTGCGCGGCTATCCCGGGCCGGTGCGGCTGGTCAACGGCAGGCGGGACCACTTCCGGGCCGAGGAGGAGGAGTTCCTGGCCGCCTGTCAGCGCGGGCGGCTGGACCTGGTGCCCAAGGCCGGGCACCTGCTGCCGCTGACCCATCCCCGCGCGCTGGCCGAGCTGCTCACTCCGGTGGCCAGCGCTTGATGAACTCCAGCAGCTCCTTGCCCTCGGCGGTGAGCTCCTTGCCCTTGCCCTTGCAGTCCGGGCAGACCGGGTGGGTGTTGGCGGTGCGGTGCGCGCGGGTGATCACCGTGTCGCCCTCGCGCAGCTCGATGTACTCCTGGAACGGGATGACCTCGGCGTCGGCGGCCTTGCTGGTGGCCAGCGCCCTGAGCTCCTCCCACTCCTCCTTGAGGTCGGCCAGCTTCTGCGCCACCGGGGCCGAGCGGACGAACTGCTGGGCCCGCCTGCGCAGCCGCAGCTCCTCCACGCTCAGTTCTTCCGCTCCCGGTTCGGTGTTCTTCCCGCTGCCCGAGCACCTGGGGCAGGGCACGTCCCAGCTCATCTCCACCTCCGGCGCACACGGCGCGACACGGGGTCACCACCGGTACCCGGAAGACTACCGAGAGTCGGCCATTCTCAAGATCGACCCACCGGGGGAACTTCCGGCTGGGGACTCCGTGTGACGGACACCGCTGTGCCGCCTCGTAGGATGGGCCCGCACAAGCGCCCATGAGGAGGACGGTTCGATGCCGATCGCTACCCCCGAGGTCTACGCGGAGATGCTGGACCGGGCCAAGGCGAACGAGTTCGCCTACCCGGCGATCAACGTGACCTCGTCGGAGACCCTCAACGCCGCGCTGCGGGGCTTCGCTGAAGCCGAGAGTGACGGGATCATCCAGGTCTCCACCGGCGGTGCCGAGTTCCTGTCCGGCACCAAGGTCAAGGACATGGTCACCGGCGCCACCGCGCTGGCCGAGTTCGCGCACGTGGTCGCGGCCAAGTACCCGGTGAACATCGCGCTGCACACCGACCACTGCCCCAAGGACAAGCTGGACGGCTTCGTCCGCCCGCTGATCGCGATCTCCGAGGAGCGCGTGGCCAGGGGCGAGAACCCGCTGTTCCAGTCGCACATGTGGGACGGCTCGGCGGTTCCGCTGGACGAGAACCTGGTCATCGCCACCGAACTGCTGGACCGCGCGGCCAAGGCCAAGATCATTCTTGAGATCGAGGTCGGCGTGGTCGGCGGCGAGGAGGACGGCGTCGACAACGAGATCAACGACAAGCTCTACACCACGCCAGAGGACTACCTGGCCACCGTGGAGGCCCTCGGCGTCGGCGAGAAGGGCCGCTACCTGCTGGCCGCGACCTTCGGCAACGTGCACGGCGTGTACAAGCCGGGCAACGTCAAGCTGCGCCCGGAGATCCTCAAGCAGGGCCAGGACGTGGTGACGGAGAAGCTCGGCCTCGCGGCCGGTTCCAAGCCCTTCGACCTGGTCTTCCACGGCGGCTCCGGCTCGCTGCTGGAGGAGATCCACCAGGCGGTGTCCTTCGGTGTGATCAAGATGAACATCGACACCGACACCCAGTACGCCTTCACCCGCCCGATCGCCGCGCACATGTTCAGCAACTACGACGGTGTGCTCAAGATCGACGGCGAGGTCGGCAACAAGAAGGTCTACGACCCGCGCAGCTACCTCAAGGCCGCTGAGCAGGGCATGGCCGCGCGCATCGCGCACGCCTGCGAGAACCTGAAGTCCGCCGGCCGCATGATCGCGGGCTGAGCGCGATGACCCAGTTCGGCAACCTGTTCGGCGGACCCCCGGACACCCTGCTGCCCGAGCGGCCCGAACCGCAGTCCCTGCTGGACAGCGGCAAGGACCCGTCCGAGGTGGCGCGGGAGTACCCGGACTTCAGCGCGGCCTGGGCGGCGCTGGCCGAGCGGGCGCTGGCCGCCGGTGACCCGGTCACCGCTTACGCCTACGCCCGCACCGGCTATCACCGCGGTCTCGACCAGCTCCGCCGCGCGGGCTGGAAGGGCCACGGCCCGGTGCCCTGGTCGCACGCGCCCAACCAGGGCTTCCTGCGGGCGCTGTCCGCGCTGGCCAAGGCCGCGGGCGAGATCGGCGAGACCGAGGAGTACGAGCGCTGCTCGAGCTTCCTCGCCGACTCCGACCCGGCCGCGCCAGCGGCGACCGGCCTGGCCTGATCACGACAACGGAGCGGACGTGCCCGGCAACGACTACGAGTTCCACACGCACTGGTCGGTGCCGGGCACGGTCGCCGAGGTGGCGGACGTCCTGTTCGATCCGACCGACCTGCCCCGCTGGTGGCCCTCGGTCTACATCGACGTGCGCAAGGGGGCCGAGGGCGACGAGCGCGGCATCGGCTCCGCCTTCGACCTCTACACCACCGGCTGGCTGCCCTACACGCTGCGCTGGCGGATGCGGGTGGACAGCCACGACCAGCCGCACACCTCCTCCTTCAGCGCCGCCGGAGACCTGATCGGCGGCGGACAGTGGCGGCTGAGCCAGCACGGCGACCGGGTCAGCGTCGACTTCCAGTGGCGGGTCCGCGCGGACAAGCCGCTGCTGCGCCTGGCCTCCCCGCTGCTCAAGCCGGTGTTCTCGGCCAACCACAACTGGGCCATGGCCAAGGGCCTGCGCAGCCTGGAGCTGGAACTGGCCCGCCGCCGCGCCAGCACCGACGCCGAGCGGGCCGCGATCAGCGCCCCGCCCGGACGCTCGGCCAGCGGCCCGGTGCTGGCCGGACTCGCCGCGCTCCTGGTGCTCGCGCTGCGGCGCAGGAGGCAGACTTAGCCGCGTGCACCGGGTACGCGAGGAGCTGAGCCGACGACTGCGGCGGTTGCGGCGAACCGCGTTGCCGATCCTGCACAGCGCGCTCAGCGCCGGCATCGCCTGGCTGATCGCCGCCGACCTGATCGGGCACGCCCGGCCGTTCTTCGCCCCGATCGCCGCGGTGATCTGCCTCGGCGTCTCCCTCGGCCAGCGGCTGCGCCGGGTGGCCGAGCTGGTGGCCGGGGTGAGCATCGGCATCGGCGTGGGCGACCTGCTGATCCTGCAGATCGGCTCGGGCACCTGGCAGATCATGCTGGTGGTGGCGCTGGCGCTGACCTCGGCGGTGCTGCTGGACAGCGGCACGGTGATCGCCATGCAGGCCGGGTCCTCCGCGGTGCTGGTGGCCACCCTGCTGCCACCCGGTGACTCCGGCGGCCTGGACCGGATGGTCGACGCGCTGGTCGGCGGCCTGGTCGGCCTCGCGGTGGCCGCGCTGCTGCCGGCCAACCCGCTGACCGTGGCGCACCGGCAGGGCAAGGTGCTGCTGGGTGAGCTGACCGCCGCGCTGCGCGGCGTGGCCGACGCGGTGACCAGCCGGGACCCGGTCAAGGCGGCCGCGGTGCTGAGCAGGGCGCGCAAGACCACCAAGGCGTTCGAGGACTTCCGCACCGCGCTGGACACCGGCAGCGAGATCGCCCGGATCGCGCCGATCCGCTGGCGAAGACGGGCCGACCTGGAGAGCTACCTGGCCGCCGCGGTGCCGCTGGACCACGCCATGCGCAACACCAGGGTGCTGGCCCGCCGCGCGCTGGCCGCGCTGCGGGACGAGGAACCGGCGCCGCTCGCGCTGGCCGCGGTGCTGACCAAGCTCGCCGACGCGGTGGAGCTGCTGCAGGCCGAGCTCGCCGAGGGAGAAGAGCCCCTCACCGCCCGCCAGCTGGCCCAGGAAGCCGCGAAACAGGCCAGCACGGCCCTGGCCGGCGAAGGCGGGTTCTCGGTGCGCGTGGTGGTCGCTCAGCTGCGCTCCATCGCGGTGGACCTGCTCCAGGCCACCGGGGTCAGCCGGGACGACGCGATCGCCGCGCTGCCGCCGCTCTAACCGTTCGGGCGATCGAGGACACCCGCCAGGGTGCGGTGCAGCGGCTCGTGGTCCTTGGCGTCGTGCAGGTGTGTGCTGCCGCCGGTGAGCCGGTACCACTCCTCCGCGCCCTCGTAGGTGACCAGCGTGGTCACCTCGCCCGCCGGATCGCAGCGGGTCAGCAGCTCGAGATCACCGGTGATCACGCCGACGTCGTCGGTCATCACGCCGCCGGGACCAGCCTTGAACAGGGTCCGCAGTTCCTCCACGACTCACCCTCCCTGGGGTCGCTCCTCGCGGCAACCTAGCGCCAACCACCGAAGTCGGCCATCCGCGAGGAGCGGGGTACCCGGGGTACCGGTGGTGAATCAGCAGCGGTTGAGCATGTCGTTCAGCGCGCCCTTCTCCGGCGCGGAGACGTTGAGGCCCCACGCGTGCTTGGCGCCGATCCACATCCGGGCGTAGGTGCAGTGGTAGGAGCCCAGCGGCGGTTTCCACAGGTCGGGGGTCTTGTCGCCCTTGGCCTGGTTGACGTGGTCGGTGACCGCGATCAGCTGCGAGTTCGTCAGGTCGTTGGCGAAGCGCTGACGTTTGTCCGTGGTCCAGCCGGCCGCGCCGGAACGCCAGGCGGCGGCCAGCGGCACGATGTGGTCGATGTCCACGTCGGCGGCCGCCGTCCAGGTCGCGCCGTCGTAGGGGCTGTGCCAGGAGCCCGAGGTGGCCGCGCAGCTGGCGTTGACCTGCACGTTGGTGCCGTCTCGCTTGAGCACCGTCTCCCGCGTGTTGCAGGCGCCGGAGATGGTGATCCAGTGCGGGAACTTCTCCCGCGAGTAACCGGTCATCGGACCCGGCGCGGCCACGGTCAGGCCGTTGAGCTGGGTACGGGCGGCGGTCGCGCTGGGGATGTTCGGCGGTGCCGCGCCAGCCGGGGTGGTCAGACCGACCGAGACAGCGGCGGTGATCAGCAGGGTGGTGAGCAGGGCCCGGATCTTGCGTGCGCCGTTCACTCCAACCTCCAGTGGTGGGGGTGATCACGTCTACGACATGACCGTCACCCACCGGAGTGACGAGCGCAACACGACAAGGTGACCTCCGGATGGCTCCCCGCCGTCCGCCGGATGTCAGCCGGATCGGACCAGCCGCAGGTCAGCGGTATGGCGGTACCAGGTCCACTTCTCCATCAGGCGGGCGTGAGGAACACCGTCTCGGAGTACCGTGGCGGGCTCGCAGGCCAGCTGCAGCGCGCGACCGGGCTGCACGATCGTGCGTCGCCCGAACAGGCCCCGCCGCCGCACCCGCACCACCAGGCCCTCGCCGCCCGCCGGGTCCGGGCTCACCTCCAGCCGGGTGGCCGCGCCCTTGAGCACATGCGTGTCGTCGCAGTAGGCCGAGCCCTTCACCGGGCTGATCAGCCCATGCCCGAGCAACACCCCGCCGACGTCGTCGCGCAGCAGCGGCACCCCCACCGGGCCGTCGCCACGCGCGACCCGCAACGCCGCGCCCAACTCGGTCGGCAAACCCCACAACCGGGCGATCCGACTAGCCGGATCGGCCGGCAGGTAACCCAGCGTGACCTCGCCGAGCCGGTCCTTGCGCAGGATCCGCAGCACCACCGCAGCGAGATCCGCGTCACTCCCGTGCACGAGCAGCCGGGCGCCGTCCAGCTCCGCCAACTCGGCCAGCAGGGGATCTACCACGTCTTTTGCCGGTAGCGCCGGTCCCGAACGGAGTGAAATGCCCTCACGTTCGGTCAACGACTGCAACTCTGCGTCGACGTGTGTGTTTCCGCAGGACAGGGCTAGTAAGTGCACGATCCGCTCCTGGTTTACCCTCAACCACCGGCATCAGCCTGTCAGAAGCCGGACCTCGGGGAGATCTCAATGCCTGCCATCGTCCTGATCGGCGCCCAGTGGGGCGATGAAGGCAAGGGCAAGGCCACCGACCTGCTCGGTGAGCGCGTCCAGTGGGTTGTCCGATACCAGGGCGGCAACAACGCGGGTCACACCGTGGTGCTGCCCGACGGCCAGGACTTCGCCCTGCACCTCATCCCCTCGGGCATCCTCACGCCCGGCGTCACCAACGTCATCGGCAACGGTGTCGTGGTCGACCCCGGCGTGCTGCTCGAGGAGCTCTCCGGCCTGGAGGACCGCAAGGTCGACACCTCCCGGCTGCTGATCTCCGCGGACGCGCACCTGATCATGCCGTACCACGTGGCCATCGACCGGGTCACCGAGCGCTACCTGGGCAAGGCCAAGATCGGCACCACCGGTCGCGGCATCGGCCCGGCCTACCAGGACAAGCTGGCCCGCGTCGGCGTCCGGGTGCAGGACCTGCTGGATGAGAAGATCCTCCGGCAGAAGGTCGAGGCCGCGCTGGACTTCAAGAACCAGGTGCTGGTCAAGGTCTACAACCGCCGCGGCCTGGACGCCAACCAGGTGGTGGACAGCGTGCTGGAGCACGGCGCCAAGTTCGCGCACCGGATCGCCGACACCCGGCTGCTGCTCAACCAGGCGCTGGAACGCGGCGAGACCGTGCTGCTGGAGGGCTCGCAGGGCACCCTGCTCGACGTCGACCACGGCACCTACCCGTTCGTCACCTCCTCGAACCCGACCTCCGGCGGCGCCGCGGTCGGCTCGGGCATCGGCCCCACCCGGATCACCACGGTGATCGGCATCCTCAAGGCCTACACCACCCGCGTGGGCTCCGGTCCGTTCCCGACCGAGCTGCACGACGAGATGGGCGAGCGGCTGCGCAAGACCGGCGGCGAGTTCGGCGTGACCACCGGCCGCTCCCGCCGCACCGGCTGGTTCGACGCGGTGATCGCCCGCTACGCCGCGCGGGTCAACGGCATCACCGACTACTTCCTGACCAAGCTGGACGTGCTCTCCGGGCACGACACCATCCCGGTCTGCGTGGCCTACGAGGTCGACGGTCAGCGCGTGGACGAGATGCCGATGACCCAGACCGACGTGCACCACGCCAAGCCGGTCTACGAGGAGCTGCCCGGCTGGTTCGAGGACATCAGCCACTGCCGCAGCTTCGAGGAGCTGCCGGCCAACGCACGGTCCTATGTGGAGCGTCTGGAGGAGCTCTCCGGCGCCCGCATGTCGGCCATCGGCGTCGGTCCCGGCCGCGACCAGACCATCGTGCGGCACGAGATGACTCCCTGACACAAGGCCGTCCCGGACACTGAGAGCCTGGCCGCGGCACCGTTGACACGATCACGGTGCCGCGGCCAGGCTCTTGTCATGACCCAGCGCACGGAGCTCGTCGCGCGGCTGCACGTCGATCTGCGACGGCACGCCAGCGCCCTCTGTCGCACGCGCTGATCTTCCTCGGTCTTCCCCCTTTTCTCCCCGTGTCCGGGAGCTCTCATGTCTGTGTCCACTGTGGACAAACGACGTCCTGGGCGGTGGGTCAGTCCGGTCGGCCTGGTGCTGCTGTGGCAGCTGGCCAGCAGCACCGGTCTGCTGCCGCCGGACAAGCTCGCCGCCCCGCTGACCGTGCTGGCCTCCGCCGCCGACCTGGTGCTCAGCGGTGAGCTGCTGACCGCGTTCGCGGTGTCCCTGCAACGGGTGCTGCTCGGCTTCGCGATCGGGCTGGCCGCCGGGCTGGGCCTGGGCCTGGTGGCCGGCCTGTACCGGTGGGGCGACGCGCTGCTCGACCCGCCGGTGCAGATGTTGCGCACCCTGCCCTTCCTCGGGCTGATCCCGTTGCTGATCCTGTGGTTCGGCATCGGCGAGGCGCCCAAGATCGCGCTGGTCGCGCTCGGCGTGACCTTCCCGATCTACCTCAACACGCACGCCGGGATCCGCGGCGTGGACCGGCGGCTGATCGAGGCCACCACGGTGCTCGGCTACACCCGGCGGGAGCGGATCCAACACGTGGTGCTGCCCTCGGCCCTGCCGCAGACCATGGTTGGGCTGCGCCAGGGGCTGAGCGTGGCCTGGCTGTCGCTGGTGATCGGCGAGCAGGTCAACGCGGACGCCGGGCTCGGCTACCTGATCAACAACGCCAGGGAGTTCCTGCGCACCGACGTGATCGTGGTCGGCCTGCTGGTCTACGCGCTGCTGGGCCTGGGCACCGACGCGCTGGTGCGGGCACTGGAGAGGAGGGCACTGGCATGGCGGCAGAGCGTGAGCACGGTGCACTGAGGGTCCGGCGGCTGCGCAAGGTCTTCGGCGAGCGGACGGTGCTGGACGAGGTGGACCTGGACCTCGCGCCGGGGGAGTTCGTCGGCCTGTTGGGGCGCAGCGGTTCCGGCAAGTCGACCCTGCTGCGGGTGCTGGCCGGGCTGGACGCCGGCTACACCGGCGAGGTGCGCACGCCGGGCACGGTCTCGGTGGCCTTCCAGGAGCCGAGGCTGCTGCCCTGGCGCAAGGTCGGCCAGAACGTCGCGCTCGGGCTGCGCCGGGCGGACGCCGCCGGAGCGGCCGCGCGGGCACTGGGCGAGGTGGGGCTGTCCGGGCACGCCGGCGCCTGGCCGCTGACCCTCTCCGGCGGTGAGGCGCAACGGGTCTCGCTGGCCCGCGCGCTGGTCAGGGAGCCGGAGCTGCTGTTGCTGGACGAGCCGTTCGGCGCGCTGGACGCGCTGACCCGGCTGGCCATGCACCGCCTGGTGCGCGAGCTGTGGCTGGCGCACCGGCCCTCGGTGCTGCTGGTCACCCACGACATCGACGAGGCGCTGCGCCTGGCCGACCGGATCCTGGTGCTCGCCGACGGCCGCATCGCGGCTGAGCACCGGACCGAGGGCGCGGACCTCGCACACCTGCGCGAGCTGGTGCTCGCCGACCTGGGAGTGATCGACCATGAACTGGCGCAGTGACTTCCGCGCCGCGGTGTTCGCCGCGGCCCTGCTGCTCTCCGGCTGCGCGCCGAGTGCGGCCGACACCGGTGAGCTGGTGCTCAAGGTCGGCGACCAGAAGGGCAACGCGCAGTCCCTGCTCAGTTCGGCCGGGCTGCTCAAGGACCTGCCCTACCGGATCGAGTGGTCCACCTTCACCAGCGGCCCGCCGCTGCTGGAGGCGGCCTCGGCCGGCGCCATCGACCTGGGCGGGGTCGGCAACACGCCACCGATCTTCGCCGCCGCGGCCAACGCGAAGATCACCGTGGTGGCCGCGGCCAAGGGCGATGCCACCAGCGATGCCATCCTGGTGCCCGAGAGCTCGCCGCTGACCGGGGCGAACGCCTTGCGCGGCAAGCAGATCGCGGTGGCCAAGGGCAGCTCGGCACACGGCTCGCTGCTGCTGGTGCTGCAACGGGCGGGGCTGTCCATCGCCGACGTCAAGCCGGTGTTCCTGGCCCCGGCCGAGGCCTTCGCCGCCTTCACCCAGAAACGGGTGGACGCCTGGGCGATCTGGGACCCGTACACCTCGCAGGCGTTGCTGGAGGCCGGGGCGCGGGTGCTGGTGGACGGCGCGGGCGTGGCCAACGGCTACAGCTTCCAGGTGGCCAGCCGCGCCGCACTGGACGGCCGGAAGACCGGCGCGATCAAGGACTACCTGTCCCGGCTGGCCAAGGCCCAGCGCTGGTCGGGCACCCACCGCGCGGAACGGGCCAAGGCCTGGGCGGCGGAAACCGGGCTGTCCCTGCCGGTGGCCGAGGCCGCGGTGGCCAGGGGCGTGGACCTCTACCAGCCGCTCACCCCGGAGGTGGTGGCCTCCGAACAGCAGCTCGCGGACGCCTTCACCGCGGCGAAGGTGTTGCCGGGCAAGGTGAACTTCGCCGAGTTCGTGGACAACCGGTTCGACGCCGACATCCAGGCCACTCTCCGCTGAGAAGAGCAGCGGCCTCGCCCGGTCTGGTGAACCGGGCGAGGCCGCTGTTCCGCGCTCAGCGCTTGAAGGTGCTGCGCGCCTCGATCGCGGTGTCCGGGTTGTCCGCGAACACCCCGTCCACGCCGGCCTTGAAGTAGGCCTCGTACTCGGCGAAAGCATTGCCGTGCACCGAAGGCGGGCCGGGCAGCCGCATGTTCGTCGGCAGGAAGTTGTTCTCGCTGCGGAAGGTGTACGGGTGCACCTGGAGGCCGTTCTTGTGCGCCTGGGGCACCAGCTGGGTCGGCGAGGTCAGGTTCCCGTCCTTGCCGCGCGGGATCACCATCTCCTTGTACGGCCCGATGCCCTTGGCGTACGAGGCGATCTCCTTGAGCCCCTGGGGCGTCACCAGGTCCGCGTAGGTGCGCTTGTCGCCGGCCGCGACGAAGTCGTACGGCGCGCCCTCGGCGTCCAGCAGCTGTACCAGCGGCACCCGCAGCTCGCGGCTGAGGTCCTTGAGGTTGGTCACCTCGAAGGACTGCACGAACACCCTGGCGTGCCGGTTGTTCAGGCCGTTCTTGGTCAGCGTGCGCACCAGCGGCGGTTCCAGCGGCAGCTTGATCGAGCGGAAGTAGGTGGGGTGCTTGGTCTCCGGGTACACCCCGATGTCCCGCCGCAGCTCCTTGGACAGCCGGGCGCGCAGGTCCAGCACCTCCTGGAAGGTGGGCACCTGGAACCGGCCGTTGTAGATCACGTTGTTCGGCCGGAACTGCGGGATGCGCTCCTTGGCCCGCAGCGTCTTCAGCTCGGCCAGGGTGAAGTCCTCGGTGAACCAGCCGGTGAGACTGGTGCCGTCGATCACCTTGGTGGCCTTGCGCGCGGCGAACTCCGGGCGGTCGGCGACATCGGTGGTGCCGCTGATCTCGTTCTCGTGCCGGGCGACCAGCACGCCGTCCTTGGTGGAGACCAGGTCCGGCTCGATGTAGTCCGCGCCCATCCGCGCGGCCAGCTCGTAGGAGGCCAGGGTGTGCTCGGGCCGGTAGCCCGAGGCGCCGCGGTGGCCGATGACCAGCAGCTTCTCCGGCTTCTTGCCGAATGACAGGTCGATGTTCACCTCCAGGGCGGTGGCCGGGGCGGCTGCCAGGGTGCTGCTGCCCAGCACGGCGAGTGCCATGACGGCGACGCCGGCGAGCTGAAGTGCCCGTAACGGATGAGACATCGTGCTGACCTCCTCGTTCAGTAAGCGCCACCTTCACCCGGGATGACGTCGTGCCGGACACCGTAGGGCTAAGCGGAGCCAACCGCGTGGTGAACGCCAGGTATCTCAACCTGCGACAAGTTGTGTCTTCAATCGTGACCTGAGGCACAGGTAGCGTCCGGGAGGTGACCGCGGTCGATGAGCTGGTGGCCGAACAGGACGAGGAACGTCCGGCCCGGCGGCTGAGCCGGCGGTGGGACCTCGGTGTCGCGGTGGTGACCTTCGCCATCGCGATCCTGGTGCTGCGCCAGGTGTTCTTCCCGTTCAGCGCGGGCAGTCAGTTCTACCTGATCGTCTTCCTCGGGCTGACCCTGCCGCTGGTCTTCCTGGTCTACCGCCCTGCGCTGAAAAGGCGTACGGGCAGGGACGACCCGCATCCGGTGGACTGGGCGCTGTCCGCGCTGGCGCTGGCCACCGGGCTCTACCCGGTGGTCACCGGCTTCAACGGCTTCCTGGACCGGCAGGGCTCACTGTCCACAGTGGACGTCATCGCGGGCGCGGTGCTGCTGGTGCTGATCCTGGAGGCCACCCGGCGCACCACCGGCCTGGTGCTGCCCGCGGTCTGCCTGCTCTTCCTCGCGCACGCCTACTACGGCGGGTTCCTGCCGCCCGGCTGGCTGATCGCGCACTCCGGCATCGACTTCGGCCAGATCGTCAACGCGCTCTACAACGACGCCAGCGGCTTCTACGGCACCCCGCTGGACGTGGCCGCCACCTACATCGTGCTGTTCACCATCTACGGCGCGATGCTGGAGGCCTCCGGCGCGGGCAAGTTCTTCGTCGACATCAGCTTCGCCGCCTTCCGCAACTCGCCGACCGCGCCCGGCCGCACCACCGCGCTCTCCGGCTTCCTGCTCGGCACCGTCTCTGGCTCCGGCACCGCGACCACGGTCAGCCTCGGCGCGGTCACCTGGCCGATCCTGCGCAGGGCCGGGTACCCGAAGGAGAACGCGGGCGGGCTGCTGGCCGCCTCCGGGATCGGCGCGATCCTGTCCCCGCCGACGCTGGGCGCGGCCGCGTTCATCATCGCCGAGTACCTGCGGGTGCCCTACCTGGAAGTGCTGCTGTGGGCCTGCCTGCCCACGGTGCTCTACTACCTGGGCATCGTGCTCGCGGTGGAGGCCGACGCCCGCCGCTTCGGCGCCAAGGCGGTCGAGGTGGACTCGCCGAGCCCGTGGCGGCTGCTGCTCACCGGCGGCTACCACTTCGCCTCGCTGGGCATCATCGTGGTGTTCCTGGCGCTGGGCATCCCGGCCTTCTCCGCTGTGGTCTACGCCACCGGGCTGGCCGCGCTGTTCGCGCTGGCCCAGCGCGTTGTGTCCAAACAGGACGGTTGGTGGCGAGGCTGGCTGCTGGACATGTTCGGCGCGCTGTCCACCGGGGTGCGCTCGGCGCTGCCGGTGATCGCGGTCTGCGCGGCGGCCGGTGTGATCACCTCGACCATCACCAAGACCGGCCTCGGCCAGGAGCTGTCCGCCGGCCTGGTGTCGGCGGCCAGGTACTTCAGCGACAACACCACGGTGGTGCTGCTGCTGACCGTGCTCTTCGCCGCGGTCGCGGTCGGCGTGCTCGGCCTCGCGGTGCCGGTGACCGCCTCGTTCATCATCGCCTGGGTGGTGCTCGGCCCCGCGCTGGCCGAGCTCGGCGTCTCCGACCCGGCCCGCGCGATGTTCCTGTTCTACTACGCGGTGCTCTCCGAGGTGACCCCGCCGACCGCGCTGGCCTCGGTGGCCGCGGCCGCGATCACCGGCGGCTCGGTCATGCGCACCATGTGGCAGACCTGGAAGTACACCCTGCCCGCCTTCCTGGTGCCGATCGCGTTTGTGCTCACCGAGCACGGCACGGCCCTGCTGCTGCAACGGTCCTGGACCGAGGTGCTGTGGGTGTTCGGGGTCTCCGTGCTCGGCGTGGCCGCGCTCGCGGTGGGCACCGGCGGCTGGCTGTTCGGGCCCGCGCGCTGGCCGGAACGCGCGCTGTGCGTGCTGGCCGCGCTGTTCCTGCTCTACCTGCAACCGTGGACGATCACCGCGGGACTGGTGCTGCTCGCGGTGGCGGTGGTGCTGCACCTCGTGACGCGCAAACGCGAACCTGTGGGGACAACGTGAGGGAAACACCGATGCGATTAACCAAAGTCCTGGCCGCCGTCGCCGCGCTCAGCCTGCTCGCCGCGGGCTGTGGCGGCAAACAACGGGACACTCCGGCGAACCAGCCCGGCGCCGCGCCGTGCGAGACGAGCGAGGGCAGGGTCACCCTGGCCACCGGCAACGCGGGCGGCGTCTACTACGTGCTCGGTGGCGGCCTGGCCCAGCTGATCAGCGGCAACACCAAGCTCAAGGCCACCGCCGCGGAGACCGGCGCCTCGGTGCAGAACATCCAGCAGCTGGTCGCCGGGGACTACGACATCGCCTTCTCCCTGGCCGACACCGCCGCGGACGCGGTGGCCGGGCGGGACTCCTTCAACGGCAAGCCGCAGAAGGTGCAGGCGCTCACCCGGATCCACCTCAACTACGTGCACGTGGTGGTGCGCGCCGACGCCGGCATCAACTCCATCGCCGACATGCGCGGCAAGCGGATCTCCACCGGCTCGCCGCGCTCGGGCACCGAGGTGATCGCCAACCGGCTGCTGCAGGCCGCCGGGTTGAACCCGGACAGCGACGTGCAGGCCCAGCGGCTGGACCTGACCAAGACCGTGGACGGCATGAAGGACGGCACCATCGACGGCCTGGTGTGGGTCGGCGGCCTGCCCACCGCGCAGATCACCGACCTCACCACCACGCTCAAGGACCGGGCCAAGTTCGTCGACGTGACCGGACTGCTGAGCAAGCTCAAGCAGGTCAACAGCGTCTACGACCGGGCGAGCATCCCCGCGGCCACCTACCGCACCCCGGCCGAGGTGCCCACCCTGGTGATCCCGAACGTGCTGCTGGTGCGCGAGGACTTCCCGGCTGGCAACGCCTGCGCGATCACCAAGCTGATCTACGACAAGCGCGCCGACCTGGAGAAGGTGCACCCGGCCGCCAAGGACATCGACGTGCACAAGGCCACCGTGATCGACCCCATCCCGATGCACCCCGGCGCGTCGAAGGCCCTGGAGTCGCTGCGCTAGCTGATCGTCCCGGCAAGATGCGGGCGGCCGTCCTTGGCCGCCCGCAGGTCGAACTCCCAGCCTTCGCCGATCCGCGTGGTGCGGAAGGCGACCTTGCCCGGCAACAGGATCGGCAGCTTGAAGCTCACCTCCGCGGTGTAGGCATCCGGCAGCCTGCCCTCGAACGCGGCCAGGCAGCGGGCCTTGCTCCACATGCCGTGCGCGATGTGCCGGGGGAAGCCGAACAGCTTGGCGCTCAACGGGTACAGGTGGATCGGGTTGCTGTCGCCGGAGACCTTGGCGTACCGGCGGCCGATGTCCTTGGCCACCCGCCACACCCCGTTGGGCTCGGGCAGCTCCGGCGTCTCCGGCCGGGACTCCTTGCCACCACTGGACTTCTCCCGGCGCAGGTAGGTGCTGACCTCCCGCCAGGCGAGCTCGCCGTCCACCGAAGCCTCGCTGACCACCTCGAACTGGCGGCCCCGCTCGTGCTCGGCCAGGTTTTGCGACCACACCCGCAGGTCCAGTGGATCCCCGGCCCGCAACGGGCGCAGCTGCTCGATCCGGTTGCCGATGTGCACCAGCCCGACCAGCGGGAACGGGAACCCCGGCGCGGTCATCAGCTTGACCGCCATCGGGAAGGCCAGGATGTGCGGGTAGGTCGGCGGTAGCAGGTCGGTGAGCCCGAACCCGCACACCCGGTTGTACTGGGCCAGGTGCGCCAGGTCCACCGGCACTGCCCGCCGCAGGTACCCGGTGCCGGGGAGTTCCTTGCCGCTGCGGGAAAAACCGGTCAGCACGGCCTTGGGGTAGAGCAGCCCGAGACCGGGCGCGTGATCCAGCTCCTGAACCTCCACAGTGGACATCTCAGGCTCCGAGCAGGCTCTGGCCGCAGACCCGGACCACGTTCCCGGTCACCCCGGCCGACCCCGGACTGGCGAACCAGGCGATGGTCTCGGCCACGTCCACCGGCAGCCCGCCCTGGGCCAGGCTGTTCATCCGGCGACCGGCTTCCCTGGTGAACAACGGGATCGCGGAGGTCAGCCGGGTCTCGATGAAACCGGGCGCGACCGCGTTCACCGTGATGCCGCGCTCGCGCAGCGCCGGGGCCAGCGCCTGCACCACGCCGATCACGCCCGCCTTGGAGGTGGAGTAGTTGGTCTGGCCGAAGTTGCCCGCGATGCCGCTGATCGAGGACAGCCCGATCAGCCGCCCGCCGTCGTTGATCACGTTGTCCCGCAACAAAACCTCGTTGATCCGCTCCTGGGCGGAGAGGTTGACGTCGATCGCGGAGTCCCAGCGCGCGTCGTCCATCCGGCCCAGCGTCTTGTCCCTGGTGATGCCCGCGTTGTGCACGACAATGTCCACCCCGCCGTGCCGCTCGCGCAGGTGCTCGGCGAGCTTCGCAGGCGCGTCCGCGCTGGTGATGTCGAGCTGGATGGCGGTGCCGCGCACCCGGTTGGCCACCTTGGACAGGTCCTCGCCGGCGGCCGGGATGTCCAGGCACACCACGTGCGCGCCGTCCCGGCTGAGTACCTCGGCGATGGCCTCGCCGATCCCGCGTGCCGCGCCGGTGACCAGCGCGACCTTGCCCGCCAACGGTTTTTCCCAGTTCGCGGGCTCGGTCACCGGCGCGGTCCCGATCCGGACCACCTGCCCGGAGACGTAGGCCGAGCGGGCGGAGAGGAAGAACCGCAGGGTGGCGGCCAGGCCGTCCTCGGCGCCGGGGGCCACGTAGACCAGCTGCGCGGTGCCGCCGCGCTGCACCTCTTTGCCCGCCGCGCGGGTGAAGCCCTCCAGCGCGCGCTGGGCCACCGACTGCCGCGGCGAGTCCACCAGCTCCGGCTGGGTGCCCAGCACGATGACCCGGCCATTGCTGCCCAACTGGCGGATCACCGGGTGGAAGAAGCGGTACAGCTCGCCCAGGTCCTCGCTGCGCTCGATGCCGGTGGCGTCGAAGACCAGTGCGGCGTAGCGCTGCTCGGGGCCGGCCTCGGCCGCGCTGGTCAGCACGGTGGCCTCCACCGACTTCAGCACACCCAGCACCGCGTCGCCGAGCCGTCCCTTGGGCGCCGAGCCGAACAGCACCGGCCCGTCAACCACCGGCTGACCGGGCTCGTATCGGCGCAGGGGCGCGGGGTTGGGCAGGCCGAGTCGTTTGACGAGCATCCGGCCCACCGAGGACCGGGCCAGCTTCTGGTACCGATCGGTCATGTGACACTCCCTACTCGCCAGTAAGACTACTCGTCAGTAGGTTATCTTCGCTACGGTAGCAGCACCAAGCACTGCGGAGGAGGCGCGATGTCCGCGAGCACGCGACGGGTGGCGGTCCTGGGTGGCAACCGGATTCCCTTCGCCCGATCCAACGGTCCCTACGCCCAGGCATCCAACCAGGACATGCTCACCGCCGCGCTGGACGGGCTGGTCAGCCGGTTCGGCCTGCAGGGCGAGCGGCTCGGCGAGGTGGCCGCGGGCGCGGTGCTCAAGCACAGCCGCGACTTCAACCTGACCAGGGAGACCGTGCTGGGCAGCCAGCTGGCCCCGGAGACCCCGGCCTACGACGTGCAGCAGGCCTGCGGCACCGGCCTGGAAGCGGCCATCCTGGTGGCCAACAAGATCGCCCTCGGGCAGATCGAGGCGGGCATCGCCGGGGGTGTGGACACCACCAGCGACGCGCCGATCGGCGTCAACGAGGACCTCCGCCAGGTGCTGCTGGCCGCCAACCGGGCCAAGAGCCTCGGCGCGCGACTGCGGCTGCTGACCAGGCTGCGGCCCACGCACATCGTCCCGGACATCCCGCGCAACGGCGAACCGCGCACCGGTCTGTCCATGGGCGAGCACGCGGCGATCACCGCCAAGGAGTGGGAGATCAGCCGGGAGGCCCAGGACGAGCTGACCGTGGCCAGCCACCAGAACCTGGCCCGCGCCTACGAGTCCGGCTTCTTCGACGACCTGATCACCCCGTTCCAGGGCCTGGACCGGGACCAGAACCTGCGTCCGGACTCCAGCCTGGAGAAGCTGGCCAAGCTCAAGCCGGTGTTCGGCAAGGGCGAGGGCGCGACCATGACCGCGGCCAACTCCACCCCGCTCTCCGACGGCGCCAGCGCGGTGCTGCTGGCCAGCGAGGAGTGGGCGGCCGCGCACCGGCTGAGCCCGCTGGCCTACTTCGCGCACTGCGAGACCGCCGCGGTGGACTTCGTGCACGGCGGCGAGGGCCTGCTGATGGCCCCGGCCTACGCGGTGCCCAGGATGCTCGCCCGCGCCGGGCTCACCCTGCAGGACTTCGACTACTACGAGATCCATGAGGCCTTCGCCTCCCAGGTGCTGGCCACCCTCAAGGCCTGGACCGATCCCGGCTTCTGCAAGGAGAAGCTCGGCCTGGACGCCCCGCTCGGCGAGATCGACCGGACCAAGCTCAACGTCAACGGCTCCTCGCTGGCCGCCGGCCACCCGTTCGCCGCCACCGGCGGCCGGATCGTGGCCACCCTGGCCAAACTGCTGGCGCGCAAGGGATCCGGCCGCGGCCTGATCTCCATCTGCGCCGCCGGTGGCCAGGGCGTCACGGCGATCCTGGAGCGCTAGTCCAGCAGCGACCAGGTGGTGGTGCAGCGGGCGGTGACCGTGATCGGCTGCGGCTCCAGGTTCAGCGCCTGCACCGCCGAGCCGGCCTCCGCGGCCATCGCGTAGCCGCCGGCGCGGGCCATCGGCGCGTAGTGCGTGTCCTCGCCGTCGCTGATCCGCAGCAGCGGGCCAAGCCGCACGCCGAGCGCGCTCGCATAGCCCTCCGCGCGCCTGCGGGCGTCCGCGACCGCGAGCACCTGGGCCTCCTGGGTGGCCTCGGCCTGGTCGCGCAGCTCCCAGTCCGGGCCGTTCAACGCGGACGGCTCGGCCGCGACCAGCGCGGCCACCACCCGCTCCAGCGCGGCCCGGTCGGCCACCCGCAGCTGGTAGTGCTGTTCCGCGCTGGCGCCGACCTGGCGGTCGCCCTGCCAGTTCGGCTGCACGGACAGCCGCCGCGAGCGCACCTCGACGCCGTCCTGCTCCAGTAGTGGTTCGACCCCGGCCACCCGCTGCCCGAGCAGCGCGACCGCCTCGCTCCGATCGCTCGCGCTCGCGGTGAAGCTCACCCACAGCTGGGCGCGGTCCGCGGTCCGCTCGACTTCTCCGGTCCCCTTCGTCACAACTTCAGCCACACCGCCCAGCCAACTCCCCCTCGGCCGGACCCGCAACGCTTGCGACGTATATAACTCTCTAGCTTTTCCACTAGAAAGCGGTAGATCAGGGCAGACGGTAGTGCAACCGGCACACCGCCGCCTGGCTGCGGGCCCGCACCGCGCGGGCGATCCCGCCGCCCTGTCCGTTGAGCAGCAATCGGATCCACGCGCGCCGCGGCCGCAGCTCGCCGATCAGCACCACCACCTGCTGCTCCGGCATCCCGCGCACGTAGGCCGCGATGCTGGCGCCGAGCCCGCCCCGCGAGCGCTCCAGCAGCATCAGCGGCACGTCCGGGTGCCAGGCGGTCCAGTCCGCGGCCAGCGCCCGCTGCTGCTCCGGCGGCTGCCCGCCACCGCCCACGTGCACTGCGACCACCTTGTGCCCCAACGACAACGCGGTCGACAGGCAGTGCGAGGTGAGCACCGACAGCCCGGCCACCGGCACCACCACCAGCGTGCTGTGCGGCTTCGGCAGCTCCGGCAGCGAGCCAACACCGAGCTGCCGCCCGAGCACCGCGTACGCCCGGTGCACCCGGCGCAGCGCGAACACCAGCAGCGGCAGTACCAGCACCACCAGCCAGGCGCCCTCGGCGAACTTCACCACGGTCACCACCACCGCGGCCACCGCGCTCAGCACCGCGCCCACCAGGTTGAGCGCCAGCCGCCGGCCGCGTTCGCCCCGGGCCAGCCAGTGCCGCACCATCCCGGCCTGGCACAGCGCGAACCCGACGAACACGCCGATGGTGAACATCGGCACCAGCACGTCCAGCCGACCGCCGGAGCCGACGATCAGCGCGGCGGCCAGCCCGGCCAGCACCAGCACGCCGATCCGGTGCACCAGCCGGTCCGCGCGCAGCCCGAAGGCGTGCGGCAGGTAGTGGTCGGCGGCCAGCCGGGCGGCCAGCACCGGCAAGCCGCCGAAGGAGGTGTTGGCCGACAACGCGAGCAGCACCACCGTGGTGAACTGCACGACCAGGTAGACCGCGCCGTCCCCGACCGCGCCTTGCACCAGCAGCGACAGCACGGTCCGGCCCTCCACCGGCCGCAGGTCGAACAGCTCCACCAGCGCCGCCAGCCCGAGCAGCATCACCCCGAGCAGCAGCCCGAGCAGGGCCTGCGCGCGAGCGGCTCTTGCCGGACGCGGACTGCGGAAGGACGGGGTGGCGTTGGCGATGGCCTCGATCCCGGTCAGCGAGGCGCAGCCGTTGGCGAAGGCGGAGAGCACCAGCAGCACGCCGACCGCCGTGGTGGTCTGCGCCGGAGCCGGATCGGGCAGCGGGTTCAGCGGCGCCCCGCGCAGCAGGCCGATCGCGATCACCGCCAGCACCGCGAGCACGAACAGCGCGGTCGGCACGGCGAAGGCGCGGGCGCTCGCGGCCACCCCGCGCAGGTTCACCACGGTCACCAGCGTGAGCACGGCCAGGCACAGCTCGGTGGTCCAGGGCAGCAGCGCGGGCACCGCCGAGGTCAGCGCGGCCACACCGGCCGCGGTGGCCACCGCCGCGTTGAGCACGTAGTCCACGATCAGCGCGGCCGCCGCGACCAGGCCGGCGCGCTCACCGAGGTTGCGCCGGGCCACCGTGTACGCGCCGCCGCCGTCCGGGTAGGCGTGCACCACCTGCCGGTACGCGGCCACCAGCACCACCAGCAGCAGCACGATCGCGCCGGTCACCGGCAGTGTCCAGCCGATGCCCGCCGCTCCGGCCGCGGCCAGCGCGAGCACGATGGCCTGCGGGCCGTAGGAGACCGAGGCGAGCGCGTCCAGGCCGAGGGCGGCCACGCCGGTGGTGGCGGTCAGCCGGTGCCGGTTCTCACCGGTCCCGGCGCGAGTCAGGGTCAGCACAGGCGGCACTGTGCGGCCCGTCCCGTGGCGGCCAGGGCCCTGTTGACGCGATCCTGAGCCCGCCCGGTCCGATCTTGACGGCCCCGACACGCGGTCAGCGCTTTCTGCCGCACTATCGGAGATGACCTAGAAACGCCGATACGGTCCGATCGTGGACCCGGTGCGCAATCCCTTCGCCCCAGGGGCAGGCCAGCGGCCGCCCGAGCTCGCCGGACGGGACCGGGAGGTCGGCGCGTTCGAGGTGGTGCTCGAACGCATCGCCCGTGGCCGCCCGGAACGGAGCCTGGTGCTCACCGGGTTGCGCGGGGTGGGCAAGACCGTGCTGCTCGGCGAGCTGCGCTCGATGGCCATCCGGCGTGGCTGGGGCGCGGGCAAGATCGAGGCCCGCCCTGACTCCGGCCTGCGCCGCCCGCTCTCGGCCGCGCTGCACCGGGCCGTGCGCGACCTCGCGGTCCGGCACCGCGCGCCGGACCGGGTGGAGCACGTGCTCGGCGTGCTCAAGGCGTTCGCGCTGCGCGCCACCCCGGAGGGCGCGAAGCTGCGGGACCGGTGGCAGCCCGGCATCGACGTGCCGACGGTCACCGGCCGGGCCGACTCCGGCGACATCGAGATCGACCTGGTGGAGCTGTTCACCGACGTGGCCGAACTGGCCGCGGACGTGGGCACCGGGGTCGCGCTGCTCATCGACGAGATGCAGGACGTGCCGCCGGAGGACGTCTCGGCGCTGTGCGCGGCCTGCCACGAGCTGTCCCAGTCCGGCGCGCCGCTGGTGGTGGTCGGCGCGGGGCTGCCGCACCTGCCCGCGGTGCTCTCGGCCAGCAAGTCCTACTCCGAGCGGCTGTTCCGCTACGTCAAGATCGACCGGCTGGACCGGGCCGAGCACGACCGCGCGGTGACCGCCCCGATCGAGCGCGAGCAGGCGGGCATCGCACCGGCCGCGCTGGCCGCGTTGTTCGAGGCCAGCGGCGGCTACCCGTACTTCGTGCAGGCCTATGCCAAGGCCGCCTGGGACGCCGCGCCCGGCGATCCGATCACCGCTGAGGACGTCGCGGTGGCCGAGCCGGAGGCGGCGGGCGAGCTGGCGGTGGGCTTCTTCGGCTCCCGGTACGAGCGGGCCACCCCGGCCGAGCGGGAGTACCTGCACGGCATGGCGGTACTCAGCGAGGGCAGGGACGAGCCGGTCGGCACCGCGCACCTGGCCGAGCAGCTCGGCCGCAAGCCGTCCTCGCTGTCCCCGGCGCGTGACTCGCTGATCAAGAAGGGCTTGGTCTACTCCGCCGAACGGGGCCGGATCGCCTTCACCGTGCCGCACTTCGGCCGCTTCCTGCTGACCGCCGGTGACTAGGTGAACACCGGACGAATCACGGGTTACTTCCCGAGCTTCGCCGATGAATCGTCGGCGTGTGGCCCGACTCACCGGACAAACGGGTGCGTTTGAGGTTTTGGTGGTGCATACTTGAGGCACAGACAACGAGATGCTTACTAAGGGGATGCAACTCAGATGAACCTCGTCGCGAAGATCCGGTCCCGCCGTGCACAGGCCCGCACCCGGCGAGCCGTGAACCGCGCGATCGACGCCGCCGCCACTCCGGCCATGCGGCACGAACTGATGGCCATCGCTTCCGCTCAGGTGACCTCCCTCCGCTGAGCCTGGTCCGGCGCGGACGCCCTCCTCGATGGGCGAGCCCTCCCGTCGCCGAGACCCCACGGGGGAAGACGCACGGCCCCGACTTGCCTCCCGCCGGTCGGGGCCGTGTTGTTTTCCCAGCTAGACCGACATCGCTGAAGTGACCCACGTCACTTACCCGATCGGGTGTAACACCATTGGGTGGCGTAGCGATGTTCCAGATGACCCCGCGGTGCTGTCGGACCCCCGACCTGGCAGCACTGCGGGGTTTCCCATTTCCGGCTAACGGAGAACCAGCAGGTCAAGCCGGTCCACCACCGGCCCGCTGGCCCCAGCCGCGACCGCGGCGCGCAGCCGCGCCAAGCCTTCGGCATATTCCTCGTCGGTGAGCCCGCGCAGCAAGGTGTCCCCTTTCTGGTGAACCCGGCCAAGCACTGTCCCCAGATCGGGGGCACTTGTCTGGGGGACGGACTCCAGGCCCACCCGCTCGAACCCGGCCGCGCCCAGCTCCGCGCAGACCTCCTCAACGGTGGGGAACGCGGCCAGCGCCCGGATGCCCTCCGGGAAGAAGCGGAGCACGTTCAGCTCCAGCGGCCGTTCCCGGAAGATCCCCCTGATCAGCACCGGCGCGCCCGGCCGCAGCACCCGGCGCAGCTCGTGCCCGGCGGCCACCCGGTCCGGCACGTGGTGGATCACCGTGGACAGCCAGGCCCCGTCCAGCGAGCCGGGTTCCGCCGGGATGGCCAGCGCGTCGCCCGCACGCACCTCGACCAGCGGGTGCGCCGGGATGTGCGCCCGCATCGCCTCGGACGGCTCGACCGCGAGCACCCTGGCGCCGAACCAGTCGGCCAGCGCGGTGGCGAACAGCCCGGTGCCCGCGCCGAGGTCAAGCAGCGCCGAGTAGGGGGCCGGCCCCAGGTGCCGCTCGATCGCCGCCCGCCAGTGGGTCAGCCCGTCCCTGGGGATCTCCCTGGCCCGGCGGTAGGCGGCCGCGGTGCCGGCGTCGTAGTTGTTGAGCACAGCTCCCCCTGACTTTCTTCGGTGAACAGGCAACCGGATAGGTCGCGATCAACGTGTAGAAGTCACCAACCGTGGCAAGACCAGTTCGGGGAGACTCGCCATGCAGACCAAGTCCGCCCTAGCCACCCTCGCCCTCGCCGCGGGCGCCACGCTGCTCGCCGCACCGGCCGCCATGGCCCAGCCTGGCACCAACGCCTACACCGTGGACTTCGAAGCCGGGAAGACCTCATTCGGCGCGGGCAGCACCTTCCACCTGCCGGCCAGGGTCATGATCGGCACCGACTGCGCGCCGGAGAAGGCGAGCAAGGTCAAGATCAGCGGGATCGGGGAGATCCAGCTCAACGGGGGCAGCGCCGGGGTGGCGATGGGCGAGTTCACCATCGCCAAGGGAGCCAGGAGCGGCAAGCACACCATGACCTTCACCTGCGGCACGGTCGCCTACCGTGGCGAGTTCACCGTGCAGGCGCCCCCACCGCCGGTCACCTCCAAGCCGAGGCCCAGCAGCACCCCGGCCGTCCCGGTGAAGCCCAAGGGCGCGCCGGAAACCGGTGGCGGCGGCACGGACTCCGGTCTCGGCGGCGTGCTCGCGGGCGGCGGCGCGCTGCTGGCCGGTGCCGCACTCGGCGGCTGGGCGCTGCGCCGCCGGCGGGACGGCGCGCAGGGCTGATCACGCCCGGTCGGCACGGGGAGTCCGGAGTTCCGGGCTCCCCTTTTTTGTTGCGCGCCAACAGTGGCAGACGTCTGAGTCGAGCTGGGGTTGCCTGAAAAATCCGACCAGATTTTGGGCAACCGGTGGCGGCTCGCGGACGTGTAGGGGGCGAACACGGCGCGGGAGGCGCGGGTCAGTTCCAGACCATGACGATCAACCCGATTCCGTCGGTGAGCTACAGCCACACCGCGTCCGCGCGGTGCGGGGGGTGGGAAGGTCGTCCGGCCGGGGGTGGGCCGGGCGACCTTCCCGTTGGTACCGAAGAAAAAACCGCGGTCGCGCGCCGGTGTGGAGCAGCCGGCGCGCGACCGCGCCGACCTGTCCGCCCATGAACAGGCCGCCGAGAACCGAGCAGCACTGCCCCTGCGCCGCCCGGTCCCGCAGGAACGGCCACCGGTTCCGCACTCGCCGGCCACCACCCGGTCCGGCACCGCCCGAACCGACTGACCCCGTCCCACCGAGTACCCCGGCCCCGTCCGGACCCCGCCACGCCCGCGCCACCCAGCACAAGCGATCGTGGTGCCCGGACAGACCTGCCGTCCCTGTTCGTCCACTGCTTCAGCCTCGAAGACGAGCAAACCCCAGCCCCGGTTCACGCTGTGACCGGGGTCACGCCGGTCGTGGGGCAGCGGGCGGGGCCAGCCGGACCACCCGGTCCAGCACCGGGTCGTACCCGATCATCGGCAGCTCCGACCCCTCGAACGTCATCACCACCGCCTTGCCCAACAGCCGCCCGATATCGCGGAACACCCCGCACAACACCGCCAGCGGCTCCGGCCCCTGGAGCTCCTCAAGGTGCACGTCGAAGTCGATCGTGTCCGGGGCGGAGCACCGGAACATCAGCCACACCTCCGCCCCGGGACAGACCGCCAGCTCCGGCACCGACGCCCGGCTGACCATCACCTCCGCGCTCGGCACCTCCGCGGCCTGGTTGTCCTCGGTGTACGTGTGCGGCCAGCCCCGCGACCGGATCAGGTCCAGCACCGCCTGCCAGTCCGCCACGGTCGTCCCCCGGACCACCACATCCGGCAGGACCCCGTTGTCCACGTCGAACAGGTCCTCGACGTCCGCCCAGCGCAACTCGGTCACCCGGTCATAGTGCACCGTGTCCCACCTGGTGGGCCGGGGAACAGCGCGGCTCGGTCGCTGTGTTGAATCCCGGTGTGACCACTGCGAAGCGCCGTGCCCGCGTCCGCGCCCCCGAGCTGACCGGCCGTGGCTGGCTGAACACCGGCGGCAAGCAGATCCGGCTCGCGGACCTGCGCGGCAAGATCACGCTGCTGGACTTCTGGACCTTCTGCTGCATCAACTGCCTGCACGTGCTGGACGAGCTGCGGCCGCTGGAAGCGGAGTTCGCCGATGTGCTGGTCACCATCGGGGTGCACTCGCCGAAGTTCGCGCACGAGGCGGATCCGGCGGCGCTGGCCGCGGCGGTGGAGCGGTACGAGGTGCACCACCCGGTGCTGGACGATCCGGAGCTGGTGACCTGGCAGGCGTACGCGGTCAAGGCGTGGCCGACGCTGGTGCTGGTGGATCCCGAGGGTTACGTGGTGCACGTGGCCGCGGGGGAGGGGCATGCCGAGGCGCTGCGGCGGGTGCTGGCCGAGCTGGTCGCCGAGCACACGGCCAAGGGCACGCTGCACCGGGGAGACGGTCCGTACGTGCCGCCGGTGGCCGCGGAGACGGCGCTTCGCTTCCCTGCCAAGGCGATCGTGACGCCGGAGCGGACCTTGCTGGTGGCGGACTCGGCGCGGCATTCGCTGGCGGAGCTGGCCGCGGATGGCGAGACCTTGTTGCGGCGCATCGGTTCCGGGGTCCGGGGGCGGGCCGACGGGGTGGCGGGTGCGGCGAGTTTCTCTGAGCCTGCCGGGCTTTCGCTGTTGCCGCCGGAGGTGGCCGAGCGGGTCGGGTACGACGTCGTGGTGGCGGACACGGTCAACCACCTGTTGCGCGGGGTGCGGCTGAGCGACGGGTTCGTCTCCACCGTGGCCGGTACCGGCGAGCAGTGGCGGGACGGCGAAACCGACGGACCCGCAACGGAAATCGAGCTCACCAGTCCGTGGGACGTCGAATGGTGGGCGCCCGCTGGTGGCGTGGTGGTCGCGCTGGCCGGGAATCACACGATCGGGTTGTTCGATCCGGTGGCGGGCACAGTGTCGCGGTTCGCCGGGACCACGGTGGAGGGGTTGCGGGACGGGGAGGCCGCGCAGGCGTTCTTCGCGCAGCCCTCGGGACTGGCCGCGGATCCGGCGCGGGAACGGTTGTGGCTGGCCGATTCCGAGACCTCGGCGCTGCGCTACCTGGCCTATGAGGACGGCGTGCTCACCGTGCGCACCGTGATCGGCACCGGGCTGTTCGACTTCGGGCACCGGGACGGCCCGGCGGCCCAGGCCCTGTTGCAGCACCCGCTCGGCGTGGCCGTGCTGCCCGACGGCAGCATCGGCGTGGCCGACACCTACAACGGCGCGCTGCGGCGCTACCACCCGGAGTCCGGCGAGGTCAGCACCATCGCCACCGACCTGGCCGAGCCCTCGGGCGCGGTGGTGCTCGACGGTGAGGTGGTCGTGGTGTCCTCGGCCGCGCACCGGCTGGAGCGGCCGGTGCCGCCGGGGGTGGCGGCGAAGCTGGTCTCCGGTGCGGCGCAACAGGTTCGGCGGCCGCCGAGTGAGCTGGCCGCGGGTGCGGTGGAGCTGGCGGTGGTGTTCGTGCCGCCGCCGGGGCAGAAGCTGGACGAGCGGTACGGGCCGTCCACCCGGCTGGAGGTGACCGCCTCGCCGCCCGAGCTGCTGGTCGAGGGCGCGGGTGTCGGCACAGACCTGGTGCGCCGGTTGGTGATCGCCGCCGACGTGCCGTCGGGTGTACTGCACGTGGTCGCCCAGGCAGCCAGCTGTGACGAGGGTGTCGAGCACCCCGCCTGCCGCCTGACCAGGCAGGACTGGGGTGTTCCCGTTGTGGTCCAATCGGGTGCGCCCATCCGGCTGCCGCTCGTTATGGGCGGAATGGACGAATCCGGGATGTGATCTGGCGCACTCTATCCAGTTGTTTGCCTGCTCAACGTCGCGTTCTGGGGTAACGCACAGTCGGAGCCGCCCCACGTTGGCCTCGGCGGGGCAAGTAAACTCCGAAGGTGCCCGATGCCAAGCTCCAGATCCAGATGCTGCACGACCGCGTGATGGTGCGGATCGCGCAGGAGGGCGGGGAGCGACGCAGCAGTGGTGGGATCGTGATCCCGGCCACTGCCCAGATGGCCAAACGGCTGGTATGGGGCGAAGTTTTCGGGGTGGGGAACCACGTACGTACTGTCAAGGTGGGTGACAGGGTGCTCTTCAACCCCGAGGAGCAGTTCGAGGTCGAGGTACAGGGCCAGGCTTACCTGGTGATGCGCGAGCGGGATCTGCACGCCGTCGCCAGCGAGCAAGCCGAGCACGGCACGGGTTTGTACCTGTGACGCGTGCCCTCGACGTGACAGCCGGGTAGCTAGCCAGGCGCGTGCTCGCGCCCACGTCAGAAGGGGACACGGTGCCGGAGGAAGAGCAGCGGCCCGGCCCGCGGTCAGAGCAGACGACGGTGTTGTCCGCCCCGCAGCCGGTAGACGAACCCACGGCCGAGGACGGGACGCCCGCCAACGGGCTGGACCCGCACACCGAGCAACTCGCCGCGGGCGCTGACCAGCACACCCGCCCGATGACGACACCAGAGCCGGCGGCCGCCGACGAGCCGGAGCCCGAGGCCGAGGACAAGACGCCGAGTGCGGACCCGGCGCCGCACAGTGACGCCGAGCCGGCGAAGCAGTCCGACCCGGCTCCGCAGAGCGCGCCAGAGCCACCCGCGGCCGAGACCGCGGCGGAGGCCCCGAACCGGGGCAAGAACCCGCCGCCGCCCAACCCACCGGTACAGCCCGAGCCGCTCACCAGAGGACTGTTCGCGCCGATCCGGCCTGCCGAGGCGAGCCAGTCGTACCCGTCGGCCGCGGAGCTGACCTCGCCGAGGGGTCTGCCGCCGCAGCCACTGGGCGCGCCGCGCGGCACCGAGGCCCAGGGACCGGGGACACCGCCGAGAGGCGTGGAGCACCAGGGACAGGGCTTCCCGGCTCAGGGCCAGGGTGCCCCGGCCCGGGGTGCTGACGGCCAGGGTGCCCCGCCGCGCGGCTTCGAGGGCCAGGCAGCGCCGTCCCGCGGCCCGGAGGCACCCGCGCCGGGCATGCCGTCCCGCGGTCCGGAAGCGCAGGGACCGGGCACGCAGGCCCGTGGCCCGGAGGCGTACGGACCTGGCACGCCGCCCCGCGGCCAGGAAGCGCAGGGGCCTGGCACGCCGCCCCGTGGTTTTCCCGGCGAGGCCTCCGGCACCCCGCCGCGCGGCTTCCCGCGCCAGGGACCCGGCACGCCGCCCCGCGGCTTCCCGAACCAGGGCACCCCGCCCCGTGGTTTCCCGAGTCAGCCCGGCACCCCGCCGCCCGGGTTCGACGCGCTGAACCAGGGCACCGGCACGCCGCCGCGCGGTTTCGACAAGCTCGGTCAGGGCACGCCGCCGCGTGGCTTCGACAACCCCGCCCAGGGGCCCGGCACCCCGCCTCGGGGACAGGTCCGGCCGCAGGGGCGGAATGTCGACGCGCCGACGCAGGCCATTCCCGGGCGGTCCGCCGAGCAGCCGACGCGGCAGATCGAGCAGCCGACGCAGTCCATCCCCCGGCCGCTGGGCGCGGGGCGGCAGCCCGATCCGGAAGTCGACACCGTGCGGATTCCCAAGATCGGGGCCGCCACCTCCTTCCTGCCTGTGCCGGTGCGGGAGGAGGAGGCGACCGTGGTCGCCGCGCTGCCGCCGACGCCGCCCGGCGGGGACGGGGACGGGTTCTCCGACGGGGCCGACGACGAGCGCAAGAGCAAGCGCAAGCGGCGGACGATCATGGGTGTGGCGGCCGCGTTCGGGGTGTTCGGGCTGCTCTACGGGGTTGACCTGCTGTTGTCCCAGGGCAATGTGCCGCGTGGGGTGGCCGTGGCCGGGGTGGACGTCGGCGGGCTGGACCGGACCGCGGCCGAGGCCAAGCTGCGCCAGCAGATCGAGCCGCGGCTGACCAAGCCGGTGACCGTGCGGGCAGGCGATGTCGAGGCCAGCGTCAACCCGCAGGACGCCGGGCTGACCCTGGACTGGCCGGCCACCCTGGACCAGGCGGGCGCGCAGCCGCTCAACCCGCTCACCCGCCTGTCCTCCTTCTTCGGCACCAGGGACGTCGGCGTGGTCACCCGCGCCGACGGGCCCAAGCTGACCTCCGCCATGGAGGGCCTGCGCGGCAAGACCGACCGGGAGCCGGTCGAGGGCACGGTGCGCTTCCAGGGCGCCAAGCCGGTGCCGGTGGACCCGAAGGCCGGGCAGAAGCTGGACATCGAGAAGGCCAGTGCGGCCATGGTCGCCGACTGGGCCGACGGCAAGGTGGTCGAGCTTCCGGTCAGCGCCAGCCAGGTCAAGAGCACGCCGGACTCGGTGCGCAAGGCGCTGGAGGAGATCGCCAAGCCCGCGGTCTCCGGGCCCGTGGTGGTGCAGGGCGAGGGCAAGAACGCCAACCTCACCCCGGCCGCGATCGCCAGTGCGCTGAAGTTCGAGGTCGACGAGGGCGGCAACCTGACGCCCAAGCTGGACAGCGCCAAGGTGGCCGAGGCCGCCAAGCCGCAGCTGGCCTCCACCGAGAAGCCGGGCAAGGACGCCACCTTCGTCATCGAGGGCGGCAAGCCGGTGGTCAAGGAGTCCGTGGACGGCCGTGGCGTGGACTGGGAGAAGACCCTCACCGGGCTGCCAGAGGTGTTGCGCCGCACGGACAACCGCACCATCAAGGCCGAGTACGGCGACCAGCCGGCCAAGCTGACCACCGAGCAGGCCAACCAGCTGGGCGTCAAGGAGATGATCAGCCGGTTCGAGACCAAGGGCTTCGCCGCCGACTCCGGCCAGAACATCCGCCGGGCCGCCGAGCAGATCAACGGCGCGGTGGTCAAGCCGGGCGAGACCTTCAGCCTCAACGCCCGCACCGGACCGCGCAACGAGTCCACCGGCTACGTCGAGGCCGGCATCCTCGAGCACGGCCTGCCCGGCCGCGGCGTCGGCGGCGGGGTGTCCCAGATGGCCACCACGCTCTACAACGCCGCCTACTACGCGGGCATGGTCGACGTGGAGCACAAGGAGCACAGCAACTACATCAGCCGCTACCCGGCGGGCCGGGAGGCCACGGTCTTCCAGGGCCCCAGCGGCCAGAGCCTGATCGACGTGAAGTTCAAGAACGACACGAAGACCGGCATCTACATCCAGACCATCTGGACCAACGGCTCGATCGCCGTGCAGCTGTGGGGCACCAAGACCTACGAGGTGCAGGGCCAGGAAGGCCAGCGCACCAACGTCACCCAGCCCGCCACCCGGCACGTCACCGACAAGCCGGACTGCAAGCCCAGCGGCGGCCTCGAGGGCTTCACCATCACCGACACCCGCACCATAAAGGATCTGGCCAGTGGCAAGACCCGCACCGAGCGGCGCACGGTGACCTACAAGGCCCAGGACAAGATCGTCTGCGGGCCGCCGACGCCCTGACTAGGCCATATGGCCCGTTTCGCAGTTCTTCCGCGTGGACACCCGAGAGCAATGGTGTCCACGCGGAGTGCTGAACAGGGCAAGCGGTGGGTGGTGCGGCTCGGCCGGATTGGCGCGGTGTGCTTCGGGATCGTGCACCTCGTGGTGGCTTGGCTGGCCATCCAGGTCGCCGTCGGCGACAGCGCCGGTGAGGCGGACCAGAAGGGCGCGCTGGCCTCGGTGGCCGAGCAGCCGCTGGGCGGCGTGCTGCTGGTCGTGCTGGCCGCCGGGCTCGGCTTCTTCGCGGTGTGGCAGCTGCTGGTCGCGGTCAGCGGCCACGGACTGCGGGCCAGCAAACGGGTTTCGGCCGCCGCGCACGGGTTCGCCGGCGCGGTGCTGGCCGTGGTCTCGGTGCAGCTGCTGGTTGGATCCGGTGCCCAGCAAGGAGATCAGAGCCAGCAGGAGATCACCGGCTGGCTGATGTCCTTGCCTGCCGGGCCTTTCCTGGTCGGACTGCTCGCGCTGGTCGTGCTCGGCGTCGGTGTGGCGGCCGCGGTCAAGGGCATCCGCAAGTCCTTCACCGAGGAGCTCGACCTGGCCAAGCTGCCGCACGGCACCCAGCGGCTGACCGTGCGGCTCGGGCAGACCGGGTTCGTGGCCAAGGGCGTGGCCTACGGGGTGGTCGGCGTGCTGATCGGCCTGGCCGCGATCAACCACGACCCCAAGCAGGCAGGCGGCCTGGACGCCGCGCTGCGCACGCTGGCCGCCGCCGACTACGGCCCCTACCTGCTCGGCCTGGTCGCACTGGGTCTGGCCGCCTTCGGCGTGTACTGCTTCGCCGAGGCCCGCTGCCACCGCACCTGAGCCCGGACATGCAGCGGGGCCGCGAGGGAGTCCCGTCGCGGCCCCGACAGCGTCAGGTGGTGGAAATCAGAACGCGGCCACGTCCAGGTCCATCAGCCCGTTGTCCGTGGTCTCCACGATCTTGCGGCGAGCGGTCAGCTCGGGCAGCACCGACTTGGCGAAGAACGAGGCCGCGGCCAGCTTGCCCTGGTAGAAGGCCTGGTCCTTGGCCGCGACCGAGCCACCGTCCAGCGCGGTGATGGCGATCTCGGCCTGGCGCAGCAGCTGCCAGCCGACCAGCAGGTCGCCCGCGCTCATCAGCAGCCGGACCGTGTTCTGGCCGACCTTGTAGGTGTTGCGCGGGTCCTCCTGCGCGGTGGTCAGGAAGCCGATCATCGCGCCCAGCATGCCCTGCACGTCCTCCAGGGCGGTCTTGAGCAGCGCGCGCTCCTCCTTCAGGCGGCCGTTGCCGACCTCGGAGTCCAGCGTCTTCTGGATCTCGCCCGCGATGAAGCCGAGCGCCTGGCCCTTGTCCCGCACGATCTTGCGGAAGAAGAAGTCCAGGGACTGGATCGCCGTGGTGCCCTCGTACAGGGTGTCGATCTTGGCGTCCCGGATGTACTGCTCGATCGGGTAGTCCTGGAGGAAGCCGGAACCGCCGAGGGTTTGCAGGGACAGCGCGAGCAGCTCGTAGGCGCGCTCGGAGCCGACACCCTTGACGATCGGCAGCAGCAGGTCGTTGACCCGCTCGGCCAGCTCGGTGTGCTCCTCGGCGATGATCGAGTCCTGGAAGGTCGCGGTGTAGAGGTACACCGCGCGCAGGCCCTCGGTGTACGCCTTCTGCAGCATCAGGATCCGCCGCACGTCCGGGTGGTTGGTGATGGGCACCCGGGGAGCGGTCTTGTCCAGCATCTGGGTCAGGTCGGCCGACTGCACGCGCTCCTTGGCGTAGTCGCGCGCGTTGAGGTAGCCGGTGGACAGGGTGGCGATCGCCTTGGTGCCGACCATCATCCGGGCGTACTCGATGACCTGGAACATCTGCGCGATGCCGTCGTGCACCTCGCCCATCAGCCAGCCCTTGGCCGGCACCCCGTGCTGGCCGAAGGTCAGCTCACAGGTGGTGGAGGCCTTCAGGCCCATCTTGTGCTCGACGTTGGTGACGAAGGCGCCGTTGCGCTCGCCCAGCTCACCGGTCTTGGTGTCGAAGTGGAACTTGGGCACCAGGAACAGGCTCAGGCCCTTGGTGCCCGGCTTGGCCTCGATGCCGGGGCCCTCGGGGCGGGCCAGCACCAGGTGCATGATGTTCTCGCTGAGGTCGTGCTCGGCGGAGGTGATGAACCGCTTCACGCCGTCCAGGTGCCAGCTGCCGTCCTCCTGCCGCACGGCCTTGGTGCGCCCGGCGCCGACGTCGGAACCGGCGTCCGGCTCGGTCAGCACCATGGTCGCGTTCCAGCCCCGGTCCAGCATGATCTGGGCCCAGTGCCGCTGCTCCTCGGTGCCGTTGCGGTGCACGATGGTGGAGAAGCTGGGGCCGGTCAGGTACATGAACACGGCCGGGTTCGCGCCGAGGATCAGCTCGGCGGCGGCCCACTGCACGGTGCGGGGCAGGCCGTAGCCGCCCTGCTCCTCCGGCAGGAAGAGCTTGCCCCACTCGCCGTCCTGGAGCGCGTTGTAGGAGGCCTTCAGCGACTCCGGCAGGGCCACCGAGTGCGTCTTCGGGTCGAACACCGGCGGGTTGCGGTCGGCGTCGGCGAAGGACTCGGCCAGCGGGCCGGTCGCCAGGTTGTTCAGCTCACTGAGAATCCCGCGCGCGGTGTCCTCGTCCGCCTGGTCGAAGGGCGCCTTGCCCAGGCGCTCCTGGATCTTGAAGACCTCGAACAGGTTGAACTCGAGGTCGCGCAGGTTGCTCTTGTAGTGGCCCATCTCGTCGCTCCCGTGTTGTGCGGGGTGCTGGCCTTCCGGGCCGGTCCCCTACTGGCCGG
Source organism: Crossiella sp. NPDC003009 (assembly GCF_053591555.1). NCBI lineage: Bacteria > Bacillati > Actinomycetota > Actinomycetes > Pseudonocardiales > Pseudonocardiaceae > Crossiella > Crossiella sp. NPDC003009. The sequence continues at coordinate 210,628 of NZ_JBSFUA010000007.1, forward strand.
TAACAACAGGGTATTACCTGTGAGTAACCCGCAGCAAGCGGGGATTGGTCACCCTTCTGGAGGTAACAGAGTTAGTGACCGGGATCACCTAGAGCGTGGCTCGGGTCAGCGTGGCCATCCGCACGCCCATGCCGACCAGCACCAGGCCGCTGACCTGGTCGAGCCGGGCCCGCACCACCGGCTTGGACAGCACCCGGCGCACCGTGCTCACGGCCAGCACCACCAGCACGTACCAGCTCGCGCTGATGGCCATCTGCACCACGGCCAGCACCGCGGTGCCGGTGAGCACCGAGCCCTCTGGGGGCAGGAACTGCGGCAGCAGGGCGAGGTAGACCGCGGCGGCCTTGGGGTTGGCCAGGTTGGCCAGCAGCCCCGCCCGGTAGGCCGACCACAGGCCCTTGGGCCGCTCGCCTGCGGCCAGGTCGGTCTGCGTCGCCCGCAGGTGCCTGCGCGAGCGCAGCAGGGTCTGCACACCGAGGAAGCACAGGTAGGCGGCGCCGGCCACCTTGAGCACGATGAAGGCCACCTCGGAGGTGCGGACCAGCGCGGTCAGCCCGAGCGCGGAGGCAGCGGCCCAGAACACCAGCCCGCTGGTGTTGCCCGCGATGGTGGCCAGCCCGGTGGTGCGACCGGCGCGCAACGCCTGGTTCACGATCACCGCCAGCGAAGGGCCGGGGGCGATCACCATGGCGAGGCAGGTGAGCACGAACGGCCAGGTCACAACGTCCATGCGAGCAGTCTCGTCCGCAAGTGCCCGAGTGGGCGAGATTCACGGCGCTTTATCACATTCCCGTTCACATATCTGACCATTAGTCACAGGTGTGACTCGGTTCATGGGAAATCATTCCGTAACCCAAGGGTGACCTCGTAAGACGGATCACAACTGAGGACCGCTCCCTGTGGCGGGTACTGATCCTGGAGGTGTCATGGGCACCCTCGACTGGCTTGTGGTCGGCGGGTACTTCTTCGTGATGGTCGGGATCGGCTGGTGGTCGCGCGGCCGGATCGCCAACGTCGTCGACTTCTTCACCGCCGGCGGCAAGATGCCGTGGTGGCTCTCCGGCATCTCGCACCACATGTCCGGCTACAGCGCGGTCATGTTCGTGGCGTTCGCCAGTGAGGCCTACCGGCTCGGCCTGACCGTCTACGTCTGGTGGGCGCTGACCATCGGCATCGGTATCGGCATCGGGGCGTTCCTGTTCGCCGCGCGCTGGAACCGGCTGCGGTCCAAGCACGGCGTGGCCTCGCCGCTGGAGTACCTGGCCCGGCGCTACAACGTGCCCGCCCAGCAGTTGATGGCCTGGTCCGGCTCGGTGCTCAAGGTCGTGGACATCGCGGCCAAGTGGTCCGCGGTGGCGATCCTGCTGCGCGGCTTCGCCGGGGTGCCGATCTGGGTCGGCATCCTGATCGTCGGCGTGGTCACGATGATCTACTCGGTGATGGGCGGCCTGTGGGCCGACGCGCTCACCGACTTCGGCCAGTTCATCATCCAGGGCGCGGCGGGCATCGTGATGTTCGTGGCGGTGGCCGCGCACTTCGGCGGCCTGCAGTTCATGTGGGAGATCTGGGACAAGCTCCCGGCCGCCAACAGCGAACCGCTGCGCGAGCCCTACACCGCGACCTTCTTCATGGCGCTGTTCGTGATCAAGACGCTGGAGTACAACGGCGGCATGTGGAACCTGGCGCAGCGCTACATGGCCGCGCCCTCGGGTCGCGAGGCCAAGCGCTCGGCGATCCTGTCCGCGGTGCTGTGGCTGGTGTGGCCGCTGATCCTGTTCTTCCCGATGTGGGCCGCGCCGCTGATCGTGCCGGACCTGCTCAACGCCGGGGACGCCTACATCGAGCTGGGCAAGGTCATGCTGCCCGCGGGCATGATCGGCCTGGTGCTGGCCGGGTTCTTCTCGCACACCATGGCGATGGTCTCCTCGGACGCCAACGTGATCACCGCGGTGATCACCAGGGACATCCTGCCCAGGATGTGGAAGGGCGCGCGGCGGTTGACCGAGGCCGCGCAGCTGAAACTGGCCAGGATCACCACGTTCAGCTTCATCGGGCTGAGCATGCTGATGGCGGTCTCACTGGACACCAACGGTGGCGTGCTCAAGGTGGTGGTCGACCTGGTCGCGGCGACCATGGGCCCGATCGCGGTGCCGCTGATGCTGGGCATGCTGCCCTGGTTCCGCCGGATGGGCCCGACCGCGGCGATCTCCTCCACCCTGGGCGGTCTGAGCGTGTGGGCGGTGCTCTACATCTCGCAGCAGAGCGGGGTCGCGGTGGCCAAGGAAGCCCTGGTCGCCTATCCGCTGCTGACCTCGCTGGTGCTGTTCCTGGTGGTCGGCCTGGTCAAGCCGGAACGCAGCACGCAGCGTGACGAGCTGATCGACTCGCTGGGCAGCGACGAAGCCGACAAACCGACCGAACCGGAAATCGTGCGCGCCAGGGCGTGACTATTTCCGGTCGCTAGCCGGTTTACGGGGCACCTCGATCCGCCTGATGGTGGACCGGGGTGCCCCTCTGGTCTGACGAAAGCCACTACCATGTGCGGTCGACATCAACTGGTCGAAGGCGCAGGATCTTCATATGGCTTTTCTACAGGTCTCATCGGACCCCGAGCTGTTCGGCGGCGTGCCCATCGTCACCGGCACCAAGGTCCCGGTCGCCGCCGTGGTCGCGCTGGTCTGCGAGGGCCGTACCGCGGAGGAGATCGTGCAGAAGTACCCGGAACTGGAGATCGGCGACGTCGACCTCTGCCTCGAATTCCAGCGCGGCGGAGCACACTGAATTCCTCTCCGTTCCGGGACCGTAATTAGTCACGCCGGTCGGTTCAAGACCATTTCTCTGCGGCGAAAATGTGTCCAACGCCATATCCGGTAGGCATAGTCACGCTCCGTGGTCGCCGCGAGTTCTGCCCGCGGCGACCACGGATTCGGAATCTCCGAAGCTTCCGTCTGGTGCATTGACGCCCCAGTGACCCCCACGCACACTGGCGCTGTGGCCCTCAAGCAGATCTCCCACGATCCGGGAGTAGGAAACGGCGTCCCGTTCGTCACCGGCACCAACGTCGCGGTCGCGGTGGTCAACTCCCTGTTGGCCGAGGGACTCTCGCCAGCCGAGATCGTCGCCCGCCACCCCAGCATCACCGTTGAGGACGTCGACGCCTGCAGCGAGTACGCCCGCAACGGCGGCCGCTGACCCGTAACCCACTGGCAGACAACAGAAAGGCCCGGATCTCGCGGAGATCCGGGCCTCCTCGTATGGACCCACCTCGCCTGCCCAGCCGCCCGACCAACCAGGGGGTCCGGGGGCCACCCCCGACCGGGGTCTGGGGGCTCGGCCCCCAGTGTGAATGCCAAACGCCCCGGCGAGCTCAAAGCGAGCACACCGGGGCGGAAGTGGAGCGGGTGACGGGAATCGAACCCGCCTCTACAGCTTGGGAAGCTGTCGTTCTACCAATGAACTACACCCGCGTGATCGTGCGTCGTCGAGCATACAAGATGGCGGGGCGTCTGTGTCCAGTCGGGTCCGGATAGGCTGGGGTCGTGCTCCTCAGTGACAGCGACCTGCGCAAGGAGGTCGAAGCCGGTCGGCTCAACCTCGAACCGTACGACGTCGGCATGGTGCAGCCCTCCAGCATCGACGTCCGGCTCGACCGGTTCTTCCGGGTGTTCGACAACACCAAGTACACCCACATCGACCCGTCGTTGCAGCAGGACGAGCTGACCTCGCTGGTGGAGAAGGAGGACGACGAAGCCTTCGTCCTGCACCCCGGTGAGTTCGTGCTCGGCTCCACGCTGGAGCTGGTCGGCCTGCCGGACGACCTGGCGGGGCGGCTGGAGGGCAAGTCCTCGCTGGGGCGCCTCGGCCTGCTGACGCACTCCACCGCGGGGTTCATCGACCCGGGCTTCAACGGGCACATCACGCTGGAGCTGTCCAACGTGGCCAACCTGCCGATCACCCTGTGGCCGGGGATGAAGATCGGCCAGCTGTGCCTGTTCCGGCTCAGCTCGCCGGCCGAGCACCCGTACGGCTCGGCCGCGGCCGGCTCCCGTTACCAGGGGCAGCGCGGCCCGACGCCCTCGCGGGCGTACCTCAACTTCCACCGGGGCACCACAAAGCGGTAGTCCGTTCCCCTCTTCGGTGGAACGCTGGGCGTGGCCGGGTGGTGAAACCGCCAGGTCAGCAGCAGGGTGCCAGCTATGCGGCTGTTCCGGCTCCTGCTCGCCCTGCTCCTGGCTCTCGGCTGGCTGCTCGCGGGCGTGCCCGCGCAGGCAGGGGTGGTCGAGCCGTTCCGGCTCAACTACGACCAGGTGATCTACGGCGACTTCATCGAGGTCGGCAACGGCTCGCTGCGCTGCCCGACCGCGGCGGAGAACCGGCCGCAGTGGCGGGATGCCACGCCGGCCGCCTGCGCGCAGGTCGCCGAGGGCGGGCGGGTGCCCAGGGGCAGCGCGGGTGACTACAACGACGACTACTTCATGGTCCAGGCGGACGTGGACGGCGACGCGACCACGTTCAACTCCTCCACGGCCGGCCTGCGCATCCCGCCAGGGGCCACGGTCGACTTCGCCCGGCTGAACTGGGCCGGCAACACCGGCACCTACGACGGCTCGCGCACCATGATGTGCCAGAACCGCAGCTTCATCCCCGCCACCGTGCCCAGCGGCGCGGCGAGCGACCCGCAGGACCAGCAGGTCAAGCTCACCGTCGGGGGTAAGGCGCAGCAGGTCAGCCCGGCCAAGTTCACCAGGGACCCGGCCGGCGGCTACACCGGCGGCGGCCAGTACTACTCCGCCTACGCCGATGTCACCGCCGCCTTCGCCGGGGTGGCCACCGGCACGGACTTGAGCGTCACCACGGCCAACGTGTGGGGCGTGAACGGCTTCGGCTGCATGGCCGGGTGGTCGCTGGTGGTGGTCTACAAGTACGCCGAGCGCAACCCCGACCACGCGCCGAGCAAGCGCGAGGTCTTCGTCTACGACGGGCACGTGCGGCAGAACTCCCGCGACCCGGAGACCATGATCACCGTCACCGGGTTCCGCTCGGCCGCCTCCTCCACCCGGATCGGGATGACCGCCTACGAGGGCGACCGCAACATCGCGGGCGACCGGTTCAAGGTCAACGGCACCGCGACCCCGGAGCCGGTCACCGGCAGCGTGGACAACTTCTTCGTCTCCAACGCCGACGGCCGCTCCAGCCCGGACACGGTGAACAACTGGAGCGTGGACGCCAAGACCATCAGCACCACCGCGATCCGCGCCGGCGCGACCAGCGCGAACCTGGCCTTCAGCACCAACGGCGACTCCTACCTGGCGCAGAACCTGGTGTTCTCGGTCGCGGTGCCCGAGCTGCAGATCACCAAGACCGCCGATCCCCAGGTCGCGCACGAGGGCGACCAGGTCACCTACACGATCAAGGTCACCAACCCCAGCGGCGCGACGGCCAGCAACGTCCGGGTGGCCGATCCGAAGTTCCCGGACTGCACCAGGGTGCTCGGCACCTTGGCCGGCAACCGGTCGGAGACCTTCACCTGCACCGGGACCGCGCCCGCCGACGACGTCACCAACACCGCGACGGTGACCGGCACCAGCAGCCTGGGCGACCCGCTGGAGGGCACCGCCAGCGCCACCGTGGACGTGATCCACCCGGCGATCACCCTGGCCAAGGAGGCGGACAAGCCCGCCTACCGCGCAGGCGACACCGTCACCTTCACGCTGACCGTGACCAACTCCGGCGACGTGCCGCTGACCAGGCTGCGGGTGGCGGATGCGAAGGTGCCCGACTGCGCCAGGACACTGCCGGGAGTGCTCGCCCCCGGGGCGAAGCGGACCTTCACCTGCACCACCACCGCGCCGGTGGCCGACAACGTCAACGCGGCCACGGCCAGCGGTGTCGACTCGCTCGGCAAGCAGGTCGAGGGCAGCGACGAGGCCCCGGTGCCGATCGTGCGGCCGGGCATCGCGCTGACCAAGACCGCCGACCCCGGCACGATCCGCGCCGGTGACGAGACCACCTTCACCATCACGGTGACCAACACCGGCGACGCCCCGCTGAACCCGGTGCGGATCACCGACGACCGCACGCCTGCCTGCGCCCGCACCCTGTCCGGGCCGCTGGCCGCCGGGGCGAAGGAGACCTACACCTGCACCGCGCGGCTGTCCGAGACCACCACCAACACCGCGACCGCGACCGGCAGCGACGCCTCCAGGCAGGACGTCAGCGCCACCGCGCAGGCCACCGTGACCGTGCTCAAACCCGCGCTGACCATTGAGAAGACCGCTTCCCCCAGCACGATCCGGGTCGGCGACACGGTCACCTTCACCATCAAGGTGAGCAACACCGGGGACAGCGCGCTGACCGAGGTCGCGGTGACCGACCCGAAGCTGGCCGCCTGCGCCCGCACCTTCGAGCGCCTGGCCGCCGGTGCCAGCGAGACCTACACCTGCTCGACCGCGGTCACCGAGGACCAGGTCAACACGGCCACGGTCAGCGGCAAGCCACCCGTCGGACCGCCGGTCACCGCCACTGACGACGCCACCGTGGACGTGGTCCACCCGGCGATCGAGGTCACCAAGACCGCGGACCCGAGCGTGGTCCGAGTGGGCGACCAGGTCACCTTCACCGTGCTGGTGCGCAACACCGGGGACGCGCCGCTGACCAACGTGGTGGTCAGCGATCCGGCCGCACCCGCTTGCGCCACAACGATTCCGCAACTCGCCGCCGGGGCGGAGCAGAAGCTGACCTGCGTGGTGACCGCGCCGCGGGAGGACTTCGCCAACACCGCGACCGCCACCGGCACCCCGCCGGTCGGACCGCCGGTGACCGATGAGGACACCGCGCGGGTGGACGTGCAGCACCCGGCGGTGGAGATCACCAAGGACGCCAAGCCCGCCCAGGTGCGGCCCGGCGAGCAGGTGACCTTCACCCTGACCGTGCGCAACACCGGCGACGTGGAGCTCACGGACGTCCGGGTGGCCGACCCGGTCGCGCCGGCCTGCGACCGGACCTTCGCCACCCTGGCCGTTGGCGCGAGCGAGACCTACACCTGCGTGCTGACCCCGACCGCGGACGTGACCAACGTGGCCACGGTGACCGGCACGCCACCGGTCGGCCCGCCGGTCACCGACTCCGACGACGCCGCGGTCGACGTGGTGAACCCCAAGGTGGAGATCGAGAAGACCGCCGCGCCGGAGACGGTCCGGCAGGGCGACACGGTCACCTTCACCATCAAGGTCACCAACACCGGCGACGCCGCGCTGACCAAGGTCACCGTCACCGACCCGGCCACCCCGGCCTGCGCGCGCACGCTGCCGGACCTCGCGCCGGGTGCCGGCCATACCTACACCTGCACCTACGGCGCGGGTGCCGAGGACCTGGTGAACACCGCCACGGTCACCGGCACCGACCCGACCGGCCGCGAGGTCACCGACTCCGACGACGCCACCGTGGACGTGGTCCACCCGGCCATCGAGGTGAGCAAGAGCGCGGACAAGGACACCGTGCGCGAGGGCGACCAGGTCACCTTCACGGTGACGGTGAAGAACACCGGTGACGTGCCGCTGACCAACGTGGTGGTCACCGATCCGGCCGCACCCGCTTGTGCCACCACGATTCCGCGGCTAGCGGTGGGCGCGGAGCACCGGGTGGTCTGCACGGTGACCGCGCCGGCGCAGGACTTCGAGAACACCGCGACCGGCACCGGCACGCCGCCGGTCGGACCGCCGGTGACCGACGAGGGCACCGCGAAGGTGACCGTGCTGCACCCCGGCGTCAACATCGCCAAGGAGGTCCAGGGCGGCCCGTTCCGCACCGGCGACACGGTCACCTTCACCATCACGGTGACCAACACCGGCGACGCCCCGCTGACCGGTGTCACGGTGGCGGACCCGGTCGCGCCGTCCTGCGCGCGCACCCTGCCGGACCTGGCCCCCGGCAAGAGCGAGAGCTACACCTGCGCGATGACCGCGGGCGCCGAGGACGTCACCAACACTGCGTCGGTGACCGGCACCCCGCCGACCGGCCCGCCGGTGACCGACACCGACGAGGCCAAGGTCGACGTGGTGCACCCCGGTGTCCAGGTGCAGAAGACCGCGGCGCCGGAGACCGTGCGGGTCGGCGACACGGTCACCTTCACCATCAAGGTCAGCAACACCGGGGACACCGAGCTGACCCAGGTCGCGGTGACCGACCCGGCGGTGCCCGCCTGCGCCCGCACCTTCGAGCGCCTGGCCGCGGGTGCCAGTGAGACCTACACCTGCACCATGACCGCGACCGACGATCTGACGAACACCGTTGCGGTGACTGGGAAACCGCCGGTCGGGCCGCCGGTGACCGACACCGATGACGCCTCGGTGGACGTGATCCACCCGGCGGTCGAGCTGAGCAAGAGCGCGGACAAGCAGACCGTGCGCGAAGGTGACCAGGTGACCTTCACGGTGACGGTGAAGAACACCGGTGACGTGCCGCTGACCAACGTGGTGATCAGCGATCCGGCCGCACCTGCTTGTGCGGCAACGATTCCGCAGCTGGCCGTCGGCGCTGAGCGCACGGTGACCTGCACGGTGACCGCGCCCGCGCAGGACTTCACGAACACCGCGACCGGCACCGGCACCCCGCCGGTGGGGCCGCCGGTGACCGATGAGGACACCGTGCGGGTGGACGTGCAGCACCCCGGCATCGAGATCACCAAGGACACCGAGGGCGGACCGTTCCGCGCCGGTGACTCGGTGACCTTCCGGATCGTGGTGCGCAACACCGGTGACGTGCCGCTGACCAAGGTGACCGTGGCCGACGAGCTCGCGCCGGAGTGCCGCCGCACCTTCGCCACCCTGGCGGTCGGGGCCGCGGAGACCTACCCGTGCACCATGGTCGCGCCCGTTGACGATGTGCTGAACACCGCGAAGGCCACCGGCACCCCGCCGACCGGACCTGATGTGTCCGATGTGGACGATGCGCCGGTGGATGTGGTGCATCCCAAGGTGGTCATCGACAAGTCGGTCAGCCCCGGCACCGCGCGGCCCGGCGATCAGGTGACTTACACGATCGTCGTGCGCAACACCGGCGACGTGCCGCTGACCGACGTGCGGGTGGCCGATGACAACCAGCCGGGCTGCGGGTTCACCCTGCCCCTGCTGCCCGTTGACGGCACGGAGACGCGCACCTGCGCGATCACCGCGGCCCAGGACGTCACCAACACCGCGACGGTGACCGGCATCGATCCGACTGGCAGGCCGGTGACCGCGACCGACGACGCCGTGCTGGACGTGATCGGGCCGGGCATCGAGGTGGTCAAGACCGGCCCGGCCAAGCCGCTGCTGAGCGGGCAGCAGGCCGAGTTCACCGTGCTGGTGCGCAACACCGGCGACGTGCCGCTGACCGGGGTGGTGCTCAGCGACCCGGTCGCGCCCGGCTGCTCGGTGACCATCGGCGACCTCGCGCCCGGGCAGGCCAGCCAGCCGGTGAAGTGCACGGTCGCCATGCGGGACAAGGACATCAAGAACACGGTGACCGCCACCGGCACCGACCCGACCGGGCGGCCGGTGACCGACCAGGCGACCGCGACGGCGAAGCTGGCCACGCCCGGCATCGACCTGACCAAGACCGCCGACCAGGACGAGACCGCGCCGGGCCGCACGGTCACCTTCAAGCTGACCGTGCGCAACACCGGCACCGTCGACCTGGTCGGGGTCACTGTGGCCGACCCGGCGCTGCCCGCCTGCGACCGGCGAATCGACCGCCTGCCGGTCAACGGCAGCCAGACCTGGACCTGCACGATGGCCGCGCCCGGCGGCGGCACACTGGTCAACACCGCCACCGCGACCGGTCAGCCGGACACCGCGCAGCCGGGCGGGCCGGTCAGCGACACCGACTCGGCCAGCGTGCGGGTGCCCGGCGGGCCCGGTCCGACGCCGCCGCGGCCACCGCTGGCCGAGACCGGCGCGCCCACTGGGGTGTTCCTGTGGGCCGGGCTCGCGCTGCTGGCGCTCGGGATGGTCCTGGTCGCCGGAGCCCGCCGTCAACGGAACTGAGTCAGTCCGAGCTCGCGGGCCGGGAGAGCAGGTCGCCGTAGCGGGCGAGCACCCTGGCCCGCAGCTCGGGGTCGGCGCGCGGGACCGGCTCCAGGAAGATCTCGTCCAGCTCGGCGAACTCGGCGCGCAGGTCGGCCGAGATGCGCACGCAGGCGCGTTCCAGGTCGGCCGCGCCCAGTGCGTCGTCGAAGTCCAGGCGGGCGCACAGCAGCACCCGGTCGGTGCCGGTGACCATGGACAGGATGTCCACCACCGCCTCCACCTCCGGGGTCGCGCGCAGCCGGGCGGCCACCGTGCGCACCAGCACCGGGTCGGCCTGGCGGCCGATCAGCAGGCCCAGGTTGGTGCTGCCCAGCAGGTAGGCCACCACGGCCAGCAGCGCGCCGATGGCCAGCGAGGCCACCGCGTCCCAGACCGCGGAGCCGGTCAGCTGGTGCAGCAGCACGCCCAGGAAGGCCAGCAGCAGGCCGATCAGCGCCGCGGTGTCCTCGAAGAACACCGTCTTCACCGTGGGGTCGTCGGAGTGCCGCAGGTAGGCGAGCAGGCCCCGCTGCTCGGCCTTGGCCTCGCGCCGGACCTGGCGGCTGGCCTGCACGAAGGAGACCGACTCCAGCAGGAAGGCCAGGCCGAGCACCAGATAGGCCACCCACGGCCTGGTCTGGGTGTCATCGCCGCTGAGCAGCGTGCGCACGCCCTCGACCACCGCGAACACCGCGCCGGAGGCGAAGATCGCCACCGCGGCCATCAGCGACCAGAAGAAGCGCTCCTTGCCGTAGCCGAAGGGGTGCCGCAGGTCGGCGGGCTTGCCGGAGCGGCGCAGCGCGGTGAGCAGCAGGCCCTCGGTGAAGGTGTCCGCGACCGAGTGCCCCGCCTCGGCCAGCAGCGCGGCCGAGCCGGTGAGCGCACCGGCGACCGCCTTCATCACGCCGATCAGGAAGTTCACGATCAGCGCCAGCACCACGGTGAGCGTGCTCTCGCCGCCCGGCTTGCTCTCCTCAGCCATCCGCCCATCGTGCTCTCCAGAGTGCCTTCCGGCATGCCGGGCTGGCGCGTACCGCCGGAGGGGTGAATCCACCCCAGGTGGACAACCCACAGCCATGATCGAACGTGTGTTGGATGGCAACGTCCATCGAGGGGAACGGGGAGTTTTCGATGAACCTGCGGCGCGGCGCCGTGGTCCTGGCCGGTGCGATTCTGCTGACCTTGACCGGAGCGCCTGCTCTAGCCGAGGAACCAGCCCCCACCGGCACGGTCACCGGCCTGGTGTGGTTCGACCGAGACGCCGACGGCGCCGCCGAGCCCGGCGAGCCAGGGGCCGCGGACGCGGAGGTGAGCTTCTTCGACGTGCTGCGGCAGCGACCGGCAGGCAAGGCGGTCACCGACCGGGACGGCCGCTACACCTCGCCCACGCTGAAGTTCGGGCTGTACAAGGTGAGCCACCAGCGCGCCGAGTACGCCGCCACCACCAGCCCAGTCCGGTTCGCGCTGGTCTCCACCGACGGCGTGCGCCCGATCGACTTCGGCATCCGCGGCGGCACCATCACCGGCACGGTCTGGCACGACGCGGACCGGGACGGCAAGCGCGACCACGGCGAACAGCCGCTGGCCGAGGTGCCGGTGACCACCGTGAAACCGGTGACCCGGCACGCCGCCTCCGGCAAGGACGGCCGCTACACGCTGCACGACCTGCCGGCCGGCCGCTACCAGCTCAAGGCCAGCTCACTGGCCACCGCCGCCCAGCTCACGCTGACCCGCCCCGGCCGGGACAACGACTTCGCCTGGGGCAGCTACACCAGCGATGAGCTGCGCATCCGCCCCGGCCAGACCGAGCGCGAGGTGGACGCGGGCTACGCCGAGTCCCGCTACGACGGCGCGCTCAGCATCAGCACCGACCGCGACCCGCAGACCGCCGCGGTCGGCCAGCCGGTCAAGGTCACCGTGCACCTGACCAACCGCGGCGAGACCGGCCAGCGGGTGGCGGTCTCGCTGTTCCTGCCCGAGGGCGTCCGGGTCTCCGGCGTCGCGGGTGACTGGACCGTGGTCTCCACCGGCCCGACCGTGCTGGCCAACTCCATGACCGCGGTCGAGCCCGGCGCGAAGGAACGGGCGCTGACCCTGACCGTGGTGGCGGACCAGCCGCTGACCGCGCCGCTGCACTTCCGGCAGCGTCCCGACGCGGGCGGCGACCGGGACTCCGGCAACGACGACGGCTACCTCTGGCTGGGCCGCAAGCCCTAGCTTCCTGAGCGGTCCAGGAGCTCGGCCGGGTCGAAGGACATCGGGAACGGCAGGTCCGTCTCGAACTTCTGCCCGGCCAGCGCCTGCGCGGCGAGCCGGTAGGAACCGCCCTCCAGCCGGTAGAGGTGGATGGCGGCTTCTGCCAGTCCGCGCCGGACCTCGATCTCCAGGTAGAACGGGATCCCGGCGGCCGCGCACAACTCCGGCTTCTCCACCCGGTCCCGCTTGCGGCTGGTCGGCGACACCAGCTCGCCGACCAGGGTGACCAGCGTGGGCGGCACCCACACCAGATCCTCACTCGGCTGGTTGAGCACCGTGATGTCCGGCTGGATCCACCGGTCGATGGCGAAGGTGACGTTCACCGTGCCGTGGATGTACAGCCCGGCCGCGGTCGCGGAGCTGTCGTTGAGAATCGCGAACCGCATGGCCGCCCGAGAGTTCCGGGCGGATTCGCACGGGCTCATGATCAGCTTACCGTCCAGGCACTCGTACTTGGCCGCTGGAACGTGCGGCAGTGGCAGATAGTGCTCTGCCAGCTCCGTGGTCCACATCCCGTCGAAGTCGACGAGCGGGTCGAACGGCTCCCGGACCAGTTCCGCGACCATCTGCGAGCACCTCCTCGCTTCCCAGCCTACTGCCTCACCCGCCGCTGGGCTGCTACGACTTGTCCTGCTCAGTCGCTGGTGTGCCGCTCGGCTCGGCGTCGGTCGGGGTGTCCTCCGGCTCGTCGGCCGCCGCCGCGGGCTGGCCCCGCCGGACCGCGCTGAGCAGCAGCTGGGACACGTCCACCACCTCGACCGAGGCGCCCTGGCCCTCGTTCTGGCGCTGGGTGACGCCGTCGGTGAGCATCACCCGGCAGAACGGGCAGCCGGTGGCGATCTTGGTCGGCGCGGTGCCCAGTGCCTCGTCCACCCGGTCCACGTTGATCCGCTTGCCGATCCGCTCCTCCATCCACATCCGCGCGCCGCCGGCGCCGCAGCACATGGAGCGGTCGCCGTGCCTGGGCATCTCGCGGAAGGCGGCGCCGGTGGCGCCGATCAGCTCGCGCGGCGGGGAGTAGACCTGGTTGTGGCGGCCCAGGTAGCAGGGGTCGTGGTAGGTGACGTCCTCGGCCAGCGGGGCGACCGGGACCAGGCGGCGCTCCCTGACCAGGCGGTTGAGCAGCTGGGTGTGGTGCACGACCTCGAACTCGCCGCCCAGCTGCGGGTACTCGTTGGCCAGTGAGTTGAAGCAGTGCGCGCAGGTGGCCACGATCTTGCGCTTGCCCTTGGGGCGGCCCTCGAAGACCGAGTTGAGCACCTCGACGTTCTGCTGGGCCAGCATCTGGAACAGGAACTCGTTGCCGGCGCGCCGGGCCGGGTCGCCGGTGCAGGTCTCCTCCGGGCCGAGCACCGTGTACTTCACCTCGGCCAGGTGCAGCAGCTCGGCCACCGCGCGGGTGGTCTTCTTCGCCCGGTCCTCGAACGCGCCCGCGCAGCCGACCCAGAACAGGTACTCGGTGTCGCCCAGCTCGCCGTCGAAGACCGGCACCTCGAAGTCCAGGCCCTCGGTCCAGGCCAGCCGGTCCTTGGCGTTCTGGCCCCAGGGGTTGCCCTTGTTCTCCAGGTTCTTGAACATCCCGCCCAGTTCGCTCGGGAAGTTCGACTCGATCAGCACCTGGTACCGGCGCATGTCCACGATGTGGTCCACGTGCTCGATGTCCACCGGGCACTGCTCGACGCAGGCGCCGCAGGTGGTGCAGGACCACAGCACCTCGGGGTCGATCACGCCCAGCTCGTCCGGGCCGCCGATCAGCGGGCGGTCGGACTCGGCCAGCGCCAGCACGTCGATCTTGGCCAGCCGGGCCTCGGCATCGTCGCCGGTGATGCCGACCTCGTCACCGCCCATGTCCTTGCGACCGCCGGCCAGCAGGTACGGGGCCTTGGCGTAGGCGTGGTCGCGCAGCTGGGTGATCACCAGCTTCGGCGAGAGCGGCTTGCCGGTGTTCCAGGCGGGGCACTGGGACTGGCAGCGCCCGCACTCGGTGCAGGTGGTGAAGTCCAGCCAGCCCTTCCAGGAGAAGTCCTCGACCTTGCCCGCGCCGAAGACGTCCTTCTCCGGGTCGGCCTCCTCGAAGTCCAACGGCTTGCCGCCGCTCATCATCGGCTTGGCCGCGCCCAGCGCCACGCCGCCGTCGGCCTCGCGCTTGAAGTAGATGTTGAAGAAGGCGGTGAACCGGTGCCAGGCCACGCCCATGTTCAGGTTGCGCGAGATGGTGATCGCCCACGCGGCGGAGATGAAGATCTTCAACATCGCGAAGATGGAGACCATGATCGGCGCGCTGGGCAGGATCGCGCCGAGCGCGTGCGTGATCGGGGTGGCCCAGACCGGGTAGTGGAACAGCCCGCTGGAGGCCTTGAACGCGCGGATGGCGAAGATGCAGATGCCCACGCTGAGGATGACGCCCTCGACGAAGTAGGCCTGCCAGAAGTTGGAGCCCTGGAAGCGGGACTGGCGGTCCGCGCGGCGCGGGTGGTTGCGCTGGCGGATGGTGATCAGCACCAGGATGCCGACCACCGTGGTCAGCCCGATCAGCTCGACGAACAGGCCCCACGGCGCCCAGCCGCCGATGATCGGCAGCTCGTAGGCCGGGTCGAAGACCTCGCCGTGCGCCTCCACCAGGGTCAGCACCAGCGAGCCGAAGCCAACCATGACGAACCAGTGCGCCGCGCCGACCACGCCCCACTTGAGCATCCTGGTGTGGCCCAGGATCTCCACCAGCATGTTCTTCAACCGGCCGCCCAGCGGCCCGTTGCGGGTCGGGTCGGGCTGGCCCAGCCGGACCGTGCGCACCATCTGGACCACGGCCCTGGTCAGCAGCACGACCCAGGCGAGGGTTGCGGCCAGAGAAATCAGGCCCAACACGATATGCACAGCACCCATGCTCGGCAGCCCTCCCAGGAAATAGCGGCGTCGGTATTCCTGCCGTGCCCGGGAGACTACGCCATATTACTCACCAGTAACCACCTGGCGTGTCCGGTGTCGCACCGGTTGGCGTCAGTTGACCGAGATCAGCAGTTCGGACAGATTCTCGACCAAGCTCGCCGGATCCGCTGGGGCGACCGTGGTGTACTGGCCGATCGCGCGCACGGAGTAGCGGCCCTCCACGTTGTCCACCACCGAAACCACGTGCTCAGCGCGGTTGCGCTCGCCCCAGTGGTCCCAGCCGGTGGCGCCGAACTGCCCGCCGCGCAACCGCTCCGCGCTGACCGTCTGGGCCAGCGCGCGGGCCGGTCCCGGCGGCATGCCGCCCAGCTCGAGCTCGTGCGCGAAGGCGTCGTAGGACTTGCCCGCGCGGGCGGCGGCGTACTGGAGCAGGTCGTTGGGCACGGTGATCTGGTCGCCGTGGCCGGGCGGGTGGCCGGGCAGCAGCTCGGCGGCGGCCGCCGGCATGGTGGTCGGGCCGATCTCGGAGATGCGCACCTGGTTGTCCATCACGCTGCCGCAGGCCACGAACTCGCCGCTGCCGGTGACCATGGCACGCAGCGAGCGCTCCCGGTCCAGGTTGAACCGCAGGTCGATCGCGGTGCGCGGCCGGGCGAACTGGTGCAGCAGGTCCGTGTACCAGGAGTTGAGCTGGCCTGGCCAGCCAAGGCCCTTGTCCGCCAGCCCGATCCAGGCGGTTCGGCGGATCTGCTCGGCCTCCTCCTCGGTGGCCGGGTCCGGCACGACGTCGAGCACCAGCGGCCGGGCCCCCGGCGCGAGGTCCTCCCAGCTCACGAAAAACTCCATGGGCGTGAGCACGACCGCCGACATGGCCTTCCTTCCCTGTGTCGCACCAGGTTCAGGCCGCCAACGGTACCCCCGATCGGGCGGCGTCGGCCGGACAACGCGCTAATCCGTGCCTGCGCGGTTGCGGAACCTTCGAAGTCCGAGCACCAGGCCGAGCACCAGCAGCCCGCCGCCGAGGGTGACCGCCACCGCCACCGGGTGCCCGCCGGTCTTCAGCTCGGCGGTCAGCCCCGGGGGGCCACCGGCCTCGGTGCTGTCCTGGCTGGGCGCGGCCAGGCCGCCGACCTCATAGCGCACGCCGGCCTCGGCCGAGTCCACCCTGGTCACGGTCTGCCGCGCGGTGATCGAGCGGGCGCCCGGCTTGAGGTCCGTGCTGGGCCGCAACCGCCACTGGCCGTCCGCGCCGACCGTGGTCGAGCCGACCGGCACACCGTCCACCGACACGGTCACCAGCGCCTTGGGCTTGCCCAAACCGCCGATCTGCGGCCGGGGCAGGTCGGCACGCTCGCCGGGGGCGGGCGCGGTGATCACCGGCGGGGTGGGCATCACGGTGAAGTTGCCCACCGCCTCCGGGGACTCCTGCCCGCCGACGCGCTGCTTCAGCACCAGCTGGTGGCCGCCGAGGCACAGCTTCTCCGGCAGGGTGAGCCGCCAGCGGCCCTCGCGGTCCGCGGTGACCGCCTGCGGGGGCTTGGTGTCCAGCCGCACGCTCACCTCGGCGCCGGGCCGGGCGGTGCCGTGCACCTCGGGTTCGGTGTCGGTGCCCCGGCTGCCGTCCAGCGGGCCGAGCAGCACGGGCGCGCGCAGGCGCGGCTCGTCCGGGTCCAGGTAGGCGGCCAGGCGGTCGCCGTTGGCATCGCGCGGGCTGCCGCGGCCGGGGGCCAGCTCGTCCACGTCGCGCACCCCGTCGGCGTCCGCGTCGCCCTCGGTGGTCAGCAGCCGCAGCTCGCCGCCGAAGCTGGGCAGCACGTCCGAGGTCAGCGACTCGCCGAGGGCCAGTGAGGTCAGGCCGCCAGGACCGGGCACCGGGCGGCAGCGACCGGCCGCTGAGCTCAGGTGCGCGGCCGAGGTCCAGCCCAGCGCCGCGCCACCGGCCAGCAGCGCGCCGCCGCCGTCCACGCACAGCCCGTGCACCTCGAACCCGCGCAGCGCCATCGCGCCGGTCTCGCCGAGCCGCCACACCGAGCGGGGCGCGAACACGGTGCCGCAGGAGTAGCCGCCGCGACCGGCCGCGCACACCTGGGCGCCGGGGATCACCGCGCTGAGCGACTCCACCCGCAGCGCGCCACCGGGGCCGGCCACCTCGGGCACCGGGGTGGCGTGCGGGTCGGCTGCCCGGATCGAGGCCAGGTCGTCGCCGGGTCCGTCGCCGTCCAGCGAGGCCAGGGTGAACCGGTCCGCCGAGCCGAGCGGGGCGCAGTGCGCGGGGCCGAGGGAGACCACCCGGCCCGCCCGGTCCAGCGCGTTGAGCCCGTAGCCGCAGCCCTGCGCGCGCACCGCGGGCGGCTGCGGCGGGAGGTCGGTGTGCTCGGCCCGCACGGTCACCGCGGTCGTGGGCAGCGCGGTGGCCAGCCTGCGCCCGGCGGGGGAGTCGGCCAGCAGCAGCCGGAGGGTCCCGGCGCGCACGTCGGGGGTGATGCCGAAGACCGCGGCCCGCTCGGCCGGCGGCAGCCCGGCCGACCAGCGGGCCAGCGCGTCCACGCCCTGGTCCATGGCCTCCGCGCTGCCCGGCCGCACCTGCGCGCCCGCCCCGGTGATCCGGACCCGGTCCGCGGCCGCCTCGTCGGTCACCGCGACCCGCAGCCGCCGGTGACCCGGCTCGAACCAGGCGCCGCCGAAGGAGGAGCCCAGCTCACCGCGCAGCCGCTCGGCGGCGGCCGCGGCCTGCCGGGCCGCGCGGCCGTTGGCCAGGTAGGTCACCGGCTCCAGGTTGAGGTCCCGGCGCAGCGCGTCCTTGAGCCCCTGCGGCAGCGCCTCGGCGTGCGCGGCGAGCAATGCCTGCTCACCGGGTTGCTGCGCGGCCCAAGCGGGCGCCACACCCAGCACGAGCAGGCAGGCGGCACCAGCCAACCCGAGCGCCCTGCGCATCCCGCACCTTCTTCGCCACCACACGAACCCGCCCGCGACAACGGGACGTGGCCAAACGCTAGCCGCCCGAAGGGGCAGTTCCGCCGGTCGCTGCCGGGTTCGTTATGAAGGTCGCGGTACGGCAAAGAAACGGGCGGCCGTCCCGTAGGACGACCGCCCGTTTTGGTGCTGTGTGACTGGGTTGGCTCAGGACTCCGCGCCGGCCTTGCGGCGGCGGAAGAACACCAGCAGCGCGACGCCACCGGCCACGGCCACGCCGCCGCCGATCAGCATCGGCAGCACGTTGTCCACACCGGTCTTGGCCAGACCGCCGTTACCGCCACCGTTACCGGCGGGGCTGGTGGTCGGCGGGACCGCCGCGCCACCCTTGGTCAGCTCGTAGGCCACGGTGTCCGCGTCGGAGTCCACCTTGTCGATGGTCTGCTTGGCGGAGATGGTGTGCTTGCCCTTGGCCAGGTCGGCGGCCGGGGTGACGCTCCACTTGCCGTCGGCGCCCACGGTGGCCTCGCCCAGCTTCACGTCACCGGCGGTCACCGTGACGACAGCCCCGGCGGTGCCGGTGCCCGCGACGGTCGGCCGCGCGTTCTCGCTCTTGGCGCCTTCCTTCGGCTCGGTGATGACCGGGGCCGAGGGGACGACGGTGAAGGTGGACTTGACCTCGCGGGAGGTGAGGTCGCCGGCCTTCTGCTTCAGGGTGATCTCGTGACCGCCGTAGGCCAGGTCGGTGGTGATGGCCTCGGTCCACTTGCCGCTCGCGTCGGCCTTCAGCTCCTTGGTCTGACCCTTGTAGGTCAGCGACACGGTGGCGTTGGGCTTGGCGGTGCCGGTCAGCACCGGCTTGCGCTCGGTGATCCGGGACTTGTCGGCCGGGCTGGTCAGCTTCGGCGCGGACAGGTTCGGCTCGTCGGCGTCGCGGTAGGCGGCGACCCCGTTGTTGTTGGTGTCCTTGATCTTGGTGATGTCGGCGTTGAGCTCGTTGATGTCGAGCACGCCGTCCTCGTCCTCGTCACCGTTGGCGGTCAGCACGGTCAGCTGCGCGTCACCCTTGTAGTCGGGCAGGATGTCGCGCTGCACCAGCTCGGCGTAGGAGCGGTCCTTCGGCTGGCCCGCGGTGGGGCACTTGTCGCCGGGGTTGGCCGCGCCACCGGAGGTGATGCCCAGTGCCTTGGAGCCCAAGACCACGGCGCCGCCGGAGTCGCCGGGGATGCTGCACGCGTCGTGCTGGAACAGCGAGAGCAGGTGCCCGCCGATCTTGACCGACACGTCGGTGTTGACCACGTTGCCGCACTGCCAGCCGGTGGTGCGGCCGGACTTGCAGATCTCCTGACCCTGGATCGGGTCGGTCAGGCCGTCCAGCTTCAGGCCGCCGCCGTTGTAGCGGTTGACCTCCGGCAGCAGCTTCTGCGCGCCGTTGGTCACCTTGATGGTGGCCGAGTCGTCGCCGTTGGCGTCGTTGTCGAAGCGCACGTTCTCGCCGAGGCCGATGGCCTCGCCGACCGGGTTGCCCGCGCCCTTGATCTCGGCGTTGACCTTGCGGCCGTCGAAGCCGTCGAAGCAGTGCCCGGCGGTGATGATCTGGCCGCGGCCCAGCTTGTCAACGGCGTTGAAGCCGAGGGAGCACAGCCGCAGGCTGGAGCCCGTGCCGGAGACGGTGTAGCCGTCGCCGCCGCGGATGTCCTTCTCCGGCTGGAGTTCCTCTTCCTTGTGCCCGACCTCGACCTGGACGTTCACCTTGGGCAGCTCGGCAGCCAGCGCCTTGCCGGCCTCCGAGGTGGACAGGGTGACGCCCAGCTTGCCGTCCTTGGTGTCCACCGCGACGGCCTGGAACGCGTTGCGCTTGTCGCCGGTCAGCGACTTCGCCCACTTGCTGATGGTGTCCGCGGCGCGGTCGAGCGCGGCAGCGGAGACCGCGCGCTGGTGCACCTCGCCACCGGCGGCCCGCACCTTGGCGGCCACCGCGGCGTCGGTCACCGCGACGTGCAGCTTCTTGCTGTTCTTGTCGAACCACGCGCCGCCGAACTTCTCGCCCAGCTCCTTGCGCAGCTTGCTGCCCGCCAGCGCGGCCTTGTCCGCGGCCCGTGCAGTGGCCACGTACTCCTTGGCGTCCTTGCCCAGGTCCCTGCGGATCGCTTCCTTCAGCTCGGCCGGCATGGACTGCACGACCGCATCCGCGGTGACCTCGGTCGGCTGCGCGGGCGCGGCGCCGGTGCCGAGCGCGGTGCCCAGAACCAGGACACCACCCACGGTCATCGCAGCGCCGACCCTCCGGCGGAGGCTTGCCTTACTCATCGAGCTCCTTCCCCAGAACCCACCGTGCCCCGATTGGGTTACCTCGGATGGGTGACGCAGGGAAGCTAGCTCTAGTTCCGCCCAGTGCGGGATGAGTTTGTGAAAAAAGGTGCGAACTTCGTTACGTAGATTTGACCCGCCAGGCAGGGCCGCCAAAGCCCGCAGCCAGCTCGTCCGGCCTGCCCGCTGCCCCGAAGTAGTCGCCACAAGCCAGGTCCGCCTCGGCCGCGAACCAGAATTCTGCCTGCTCAGCGGTGGTGACGCCATCCACGATCACGCTGACGCCCGCCCGGTGCGCCAGCCTCGGCAGCTGCCGCAGCGCCTCGGTCACCGGCGAACCCGGCACCAGCTCCCGCCCGACCAGCTCACGGTTCACCCTGACGAAGTCCACCGCCAGATCGGTCACCGCGGCCAGGTTGGCCGTGCCCGGCCCGAAGTCGCGCAGCACCGTGCGCACGCCCAAGTCGGTGAGCGTGCGCAGGTTGTCCCTTGACTCTCCGTGGTCGGCGGCCAGGGCCAGCGCCGGTAGCTCCAGCAGCAGCCCCGCGGCCGGGAAGCCGGTCTGCTCCAGCACGCCGAGCAGCCTGGTCACCAGGTCCGGATCCGCTGCCTGGTGCGCGGTCAGGTTCAGCGCCAGCAGCAGCTCGCGGCCCAGCCGCTGCCGCCACCAGGCCACCTGCGCACAGCCCGCGCGCAACAGCCACTCGCCCAGCTGCGGCATCAGCCCGGTGCGCTCGGCCAGCTCCCGGCACTGCCGGTCCGGCAGCGGCCCGAGCTCGGCGTGCTCCCAGCACACCAGCGCCTCGACCCCGGCCACGGTGCCCTCGGCCAGCCGCACCAGCGGCTGGTACCGCGCCTCCACCGAGCCGTTCTCGAACGCGCCGGGCATGGTCGCGGCCAGCGCGTCGCGCTGCCGGTCCAGCCGCTCGTGCTCGGGGTGGAACAGCTCCCACTGCCCGCCGCCGCCCGCCTTGGCCCTGCGCAGCGCCTGCCGGGCGCCGCGCAGCACGTCCTCCGGGGTGCGCTCCGGCGCGGGCCGGTGCACCACGCCGACACTGGCCGTCGGCGCGGTGCCATGACCATCCACATAGGACGGTTCGGCCAGCTCGCGCCGGATCGCGTGCACCAGGCTCACCAGCTCGGGCGTGCCCGGCGAGTTCTCCAGCAGCACCGCGAACTCGGCCCCGTCGAAGCGGGCCACCATCGCCTTCTGCCCGGCCAGCACCGCCTTGAGCCGCTGCGCCGCGACCACCAGCAGCTGCTCGGCCGCCCGCTCGCCGAGGCCGTCCCGGACCACCGCGTAGCCGTCCAGGTCCAGGTGCAGCAGCGTCACGCCGTAGCGCGGATCCGCTTGGCGCAGCACGGTTTCCAGCTGGGTGCCGAAGAACTGGCGGTTGGGCAGCCCGGTCAGCACGTCGTGCAGCGACTGGCGGCTGAGCTCGTTCTGCAGCAGCACCAGCTCGGTGCCGTCCTCGACCACCGTGACGAAGTGGTCCGGCGCCTCGTCCGCACCGCGCAGCAGCGAGGCGGTCAGCGAGACCATCGCGTGGTCGCCGTCGCGGCGCAGCAACCGCTGGGACTGCTTGATCCTGGCCAGCCTGCCCTCCCGCAGCGCGGCGTAGTCCTCGCGCAGCGCGGGCGCCCGCTCGGGGTCGACCAGCTCGAACAGGTTGCGGTCGGTCAGCTCGTCAGGCGAGTAGCCGAGGATCGCGCCTGCCGAGGCGTTCACCGTGACCAGCTCGCCGTCCAGGCCGGTGATCAGGATGCCGCTGGCCGAGGAGGTGGCGACCTCCTCGAACCTGGCCTCCGCGGCCCGCAGGTTCCACTTGGCGTCGCGGACCGCCTTGAGCAGCGAACGCTGCATGCTCTCCTGCTGCGCCAGGGTGGCCTGCTGCGCCGCGCCGACGAAGCCGACGGCCAGCGCGCCGAGTGCCTCGACCACGCGCTCGGCCGGCGCGCCGCCCTCGGCGAACTCGGGCAGGGCCAGCAGGCCTGGGCCCAGGACGTCCATGGTGGTCGCGAGCGCCCGGTCGTTGGCGCAGTTCAGCTCGATCAGCCGGGCGCCTGCCGCGGCAGCGGGCTCGGTGTCCGCCGGGTCGCTGCACACCGCCGCGCACAGCTGGTCCAGCAGCTCGATCAGCTCAGCCTCGAAGTCGGCGTGCACCAGCGGCACGTAGTTGGCCTCGGCCAGCACGTAGGCCCATCTGCGCGCGAGCGTGCGGCGCTTCCGGCGCCAGTCCTCCGGCGGCGGAAGCGGCTCTGCCTGGAGGCTGAGATCCGGCATCGGCTCAGCTCTTCCTGGCGACGCCGACGTAGATATAGGCGTTGCTCGACGGGTCGGCGACGTCCCCCGGACCGTCGGCCCGCCAGTTCGCGCAGCCGACCAGCCCCGGCTCGACCAGCTCGAAGTCGCCGAACATGGCCAGGATCTCCTCGTAGGAGCGCGGCGTGACCTGGTCCGCGCTGCGCGAGGAGCGGATGGCGTCGCCGAGGTCCTCGAGGTCCTGCTTCTGCTCGTCGTGGGTGGCGTGGCTCAGTGCCAGGTAGCTGCCGGGCGCGAGCAGGTCGCGGTAGCCGCCCACAAGCTCGGCCGGTGCGGACTCCTCGGGCAGCCAGTGCAGCATCAGCATGAACAGCAGGCCCACCGGCTGCTCGAAGTCGATCAGCTGCCGGACCGCGGTGCTGCCAACGATCGAGTCCCGGTCGCGCATGTCCGCGTGCACCACGCCGGTGCCGGGCACGGTCTCCAGCATCAGCTCGCTGTGCGCGACCGCCACCGGGTCGCGGTCCACGTAGACCACCCGGCAGGCCGGGTCGACCTGCTGCGCGATCTCGTGCACGTTGCCCACGGTCGGGATGCCGGAGCCGATGTCCAGGAACTGCCGCACGCCCTGTGCCATCAGGTAGCGGACCGCCCTGGCCATGAAGGCGCGGTTGAGCCGGGCGATCCGGCGCAGGCCGGGCGCGATGCGCTTGAGGGTCTCGGCGGTGTCGCGGTCCACCGCGAAGTTGTGGCTGCCACCGAGCACGTAGTCATAGACCCTGGCCATGCTCGGCGTCGTTATGTCGACGCCGGCCGGGACCCAGTCCTGCGTCCGCGTCACGGAGAAAACACCTCGATTCGTAGCGGCGCACAGCATAGCCAGATTTCTACCCACTCGGTTGGGTACTGTTGCCTGCGGCCGAATGGGCCCTAGTGTGGCCACCTCCCATTACCGGCGCAAGGAGTGCGAATGCCCGTCCGGGTGGCACCCGGTCGGTGGCCGTTACTCGGGCACACACCGGCCTTACTGCGCAAAAAGTTCCGGTTCACCGCGGAACTGCGCGATCACGGCGATATTGTCAAGCTGTATTTGGGACCACTCCAGGCTTATTTCATCACAAGTCCTGAACTGGTCCATCGCGTACTGGTAACGGACGGCGCGAGTTTCGGAAAAGGCGCCATGTTCGACAAGTTCCGGCCGTACATGGGCAACGGCCTGGCGATGTCGGACGGCGCGTTCCACCGGCGGCAGCGCAAGCTCATGCTGCCCGCCTTCCGGCAAGGCCGGATCGAGCACTACGCGGAGAACATGGTGCAGGCCGCCACCGCGCTGACCGGCTCCTGGCGGCCGGGCGAGGTCCGCGGGATCGACGCCGACATGCAGGGCCTGGCGGTGACCATCGTGGGCGCCGCGCTGTTCTCCACCGAGCTGGGCGGCACCGCGGTCGAGGAGGCCCGCCGGTCCATCCCGGTGATCGTCAAACAGGGCATCATCCGCTCGCTGTCGCCCTCCTTCGTCGAGCACCTGCCGATCCCGGGCAACCGGGCCTTCGACGCCGCGATCCTGCGCATGCGCGAGGTCGTGACCAGGGTCATCGACAGCTGGGACGGCGTGGACCACGGCGACCTGTTGTCCCTGCTGCTGCTGGCCAGGGACGCCGACACCGGCGAGGGCATGACCGGGCAGCAGGTCTTCGACGAGGTCATCAACCTGCTCACGGCGGGCATCGAGACCAGCGCGCTGGCGCTCGGCTGGGTCTTCCACGAGCTGGGCCGCAACCCCGAGGTCGAGGCGCGGCTGCACGCCGAGGTGGACCAGGTGCTGGGCGGCCGCCCGGTCACCTTCGCCGACCTGCCCCGGCTGGAGTACGCCAGGCGGGTGGCCACCGAGGCGCTGCGGAAGTCCTCGCTCTGGCTGCTGATGCGGCGGGCCAACCGCGAGCTCGACCTCGGCGGCCTGCGCCTGCGGCCGGGCGATGAGGTCATCGTCAGCCCCTACACCATGCATTTCGACTCCCGGTCCTTCCCGGACCCGGAACGGTTCGACCCGGACCGCTGGTCGCCGGAACGGACGGCCGCGCTGCCCGACGGCGCGTTCATCCCGTTCGGCGCCGGTATCCGGCAGTGCATCGGAAACACTTTCGCGATGACCGAGCTGCTGGTCGCGATCGCGACGGTGGCCGCGCGCTGGCGACTCGTTCCGGTGTCAGATCGGCCAGTACGGGTGAAGTTCTCCAACGCTCCGTACCCGAGCGCGCTGCCGATGACGGCAGTCCCACGGAATTAGTTGTTCCGCGAATCATCTATTTGGAGGTTCTTCCCGTGCGTTTGTTCTGGCGCCGGATCGGTGCCGCGACCGCGGCCTGCCTGGGATTGAGCGCCCTGATCGCGCCGATCCCGGCCGGGGCCGCCGAGGCGACCTGCCGGGACCTGTCCATCCCGGTCTCCCTGCTCGACCTGCCCCTGCTCAGCCTGGACCAGACCATGTACGGCCGGCTGTGCACCCCGGCCGGTGGCAGCCGCACCGTGCAGGTGCTGGTGCCCGGCGGCACCTACAACAGCTCCTACTGGGACATCTCGCACACGCCGGAGACCCGCTCGTACCGGCGGGTGCAGAACAAGGCCGGGTTCGCCACGCTCGCGCTGGACCGGCTCGGCACCGGCCGCAGCTCCAAGCCGCTGAGCGCGCTGCTGACCGCCTTCACCCAGGCCAACGCGGTCAACCACGTGGTCAAGGCGATGAAGTCCGGTTCGCTGGGGCCGAAGTTCAGCAAGGTCATCCTGGGCGGGCACTCGCTGGGCTCGGCGGTCTCGGTGATCGTGGCGGCCAGCCATCGCAACGTGGACGGCGTGCTGATCGCCGGTCAGCTGCACCGGCTGAACCTGACCGGCATCGTGCCCACGCTGACCACGCTGACCCCGGTGCTGCTGGAGCCGAAGCTCGGGCACCTCGACCCGACCTCGCTGACCACCGCGGCCGGGCAGCGCTACACCGCCTTCCACCGCGGCGGCCCGCTGGATGAGGCCGCGGTCGCCCACGACGAGGCGAACAAGGACGGGCTGGCCGCCGGTGAGGCGGTCGACGGCATCCTGCTCGGCACGCTGCTGCCGCTGAGCAGGCAGATCACCGTGCCGGTGCTGCTCGCCATGGGTGGCAGCGACCAGGTGTTCTGCGGCGGCCTGCTGGGCAGCGACTGCTCATCGGCGGAGGCGCTGAAGCGGTTCGAGGCGCCCAACTTCGCACCGGCCGCCCGGCTGCGCACGTTCGTGCTGCCCAATTACGGGCACTCCTTCAACTACGCGCCGAACGCACCCGAGTTCTTCCAGGCCACCGCGAGGTGGGCTGAGGAGATGGTCGGTCGCTAGACCGGCCCTGGGGACGGCCGTTCCCGCCCGGACGGCCGTCCCCGGAACAAACCGCGCTTCCCATCCGTTGGAGCTGTCAGAAGCTTGAGTGTGATGGACTCAACCTCGCATTTGACGAGGTAGTGCTCCTATCCTCAGACTTGAGCCTGGATCACTCAAGGGTTGCCTTGGATGATCCGCCTACGTACAGCGTGACCAGCAGTGGAGGGAAGATTCATGGCGCGAGCGGTCGGCATCGACCTGGGGACGACCAACTCCGTCGTCACCGTCCTCGAGGGCGGTGAGCCGACGGTTATCGCCAACTCGGAGGGTTCGAGGACGACTCCGTCCATCGTCGCCTTCGCCAAGAACGGCGAGGTTCTGGTGGGTCAGCCCGCCAAGAACCAGGCCGTGACGAACGTGGACCGCACGATCCGGTCGGTCAAGCGGCACATCGGCACCAACTGGAAGACCGAGATCGACGGCAAGGCCTACACCGCGCAGGAGATCAGCGCCCGCGTGCTGATGAAGCTCAAGCGCGACGCCGAGGCCTACCTCGGCGAGGAGATCACCGACGCGGTGATCACCGTGCCCGCGTACTTCGAGGACGCGCAGCGGCAGGCCACCAAGGAGGCCGGGCAGATCGCCGGCCTGAACGTGCTCCGCATCGTCAACGAGCCCACCTCGGCCGCGCTGGCCTACGGGCTGGACAAGGGCGAGAAGGAACAGACCATCCTGGTCTTCGACCTCGGCGGCGGCACCTTCGACGTGTCCCTGCTGGAGCTCGGCGACGGTGTGGTCGAGGTCCGCGCCACCTCCGGTGACAACCACCTCGGCGGTGACGACTGGGACCAGCGGATCGTCGACTGGCTGGTGGAGAAGTTCAAGTCCAGCAACGGCATCGACCTGACCAAGGACAAGATGGCGTTGCAGCGGATCCGCGAGGCCGCGGAGAAGGCCAAGATCGAGCTCTCCAGCACCTCCACCGCGAACATCAACCTGCCGTACATCACGGTGGACTCGGACAAGAACCCGCTGTTCCTGGACGAGTCGCTGACCCGCGCGGAGTTCCAGCGGATCACCTCCGACCTGCTGGACCGCTGCCGCGCGCCGTTCAACAACGTGATCAAGGACGCCGGCATCCCGGTCGGCTCGATCGACCACGTGGTGCTGGTCGGCGGTTCCACCCGCATGCCCGCGGTCGCCGAGCTGGTCAAGGAGCTGACCGGTGGCCGGGAGCCGAACAAGGGCGTGAACCCGGACGAGGTCGTCGCGGTCGGCGCGGCGCTGCAGGCCGGTGTGCTCAAGGGCGAGGTCAAGGACGTCCTGCTGCTCGACGTCACCCCGCTGTCGCTTGGCATCGAGACCAAGGGCGGCGTGATGACCAAGCTCATCGAGCGCAACACCACGATCCCGACCAAGCGCTCGGAGATCTTCACCACCGCGGATGACAACCAGCCCTCGGTGCAGATCCAGGTGTTCCAGGGTGAGCGCGAGATCGCCGCGTACAACAAGAAGCTCGGCATGTTCGAGCTGACCGGCCTGCCGCCTGCCCCTCGGGGCGTGCCGCAGATCGAGGTCACCTTCGACATCGACGCCAACGGCATCGTGCACGTCTCGGCCAAGGACCTCGCCACCGGCAAGGAACAGGGCATGCAGATCACCGGTGGATCCGCCCTGGGCAAGGACGAGATCGACCGGATGATGAAGGACGCCGAGGCGCACGCGGAGGAGGACAAGCAGCGCCGCGAGGAGGCCGAGGTCCGCAACCAGGCGGAGACCCTGGTCTACCAGACCGAGAAGTTCGTCAAGGACAACGACGAGAAGCTGCCCGCCGAGGTCAAGGAGAAGGTCAACGGCGCGCTCACCGAGGCCAAGGAAGCGCTGAAGGGCACCGACATCCCGGCGATCAAGGCCGCGATGGAGAAGCTGGCCACCGAGTCCCAGGCCATGGGCGCGGCGATGTACCAGGGCAACGAGCAGGCCGCGCCCGGCGCGCCCGGCGCGGAGACCCCTGGCCAGCCCAAGGCCGATGACGTGGTCGACGCCGAGATCGTCGAGGACGACAACAAGGGTGGCAGCAAGAAGTGACCGAACAGCAGCCAGAATCCGAGCGCGTGGTGGTTCGCGACCGCCGTCGCATCGACCCGGAGACCGGCGAGGTTCGCTCCGCGGCGGCCAGCGAGGAGCTGGCCGCCGCGGAGGCGGCCGCTGAGGCCACCGTCGCCGCACCGCAGGTGGACGCCGGCGCGCTGGAAGAGCTGCGGCAGCAGCTCGAGGAGCGCACCGCCGACCTCCAGCGGCTCCAGGCCGAGTACGCCAACTACCGCAAGCGGGTCGACCGCGACCGCGAGCTGGTGGTCAACAACGCCAAGGCCAGCGTGGTCACCGAGCTGCTCTCGGTGCTCGACGACTTCGAGCGCGCCGAGCAGCACGGCGACCTGACCGGCGCCTTCAAGGCGGTGGCCGACAAGGTCGCGGCCACCCTGCAGAAGGCGGGGCTGGAGGCCTTCGGGCACCAGGGCGAGGAGTTCGACCCCTCGGTGCACGAGGCCGTGCAGCACGACACCTCGCCGGAGGTGTCCGGGCCGACGGTCACCGCGGTGCTGCGCCGCGGCTTCCGCTTCGGTGAGCGAGTGCTGCGCCCGGCCATGGTCGGGGTCACCGACCACGAGCCCGGCGCGCAGGCCCCGGCGCCGGAGAGCACCGGGCGGCACGCCGCGGCGGAACCGGCCGACGGCGACACCCCGCAGTAGATGACCAACAGCGAGAAGGGAGGGGCGTCCGGATGAGTGCGAGGGACTGGATCGAGAAGGACTTCTACGCCGAGCTGGGTGTCCCTCCCGAGGCGCCCGGTGAGGACATCAAGAAGGCCTACCGCAAGCTCGCCCGCGAGCTGCACCCGGACGCCAACCCGGGTGATGCCAAGGCGGAGGCCAGGTTCAAGGCCGTCTCCGAGGCCTACGGGGTGCTCTCGGACACCGAGAAGCGCAAGCAGTACGACGAGGCACGCAGGCTGTTCGGCTCCGGCGGGTTCCGCCCGGCCGGCGGTGGCGGGTTCGGCGGCGGCTCCGGCGGCTTCGACTTCGGCGACCTGTTCGGCGGCGGTGCCAGTGGCGCCGCGACCAGTGGCTCCGGCGGCATCGGCGACCTGCTCGGCGGCCTGTTCGGCCGTCGCGGCGGGCAGGCCAGCGCGGCCCGCGCCCAGCGCGGCAAGGACGTGGAGACCGAGGTCCGGATCGACTTCACCGAGGCCGTGCGGGGAGCCACCGTGTCGCTGCGCCTGTCCAGCCCGGCCACCTGTGGCACCTGCGGCGGCAACGGCGCGCGTCCCGGGACCTCGCCGCGCACCTGCCCGACCTGCGCGGGCGCTGGTGTGGTCAGCCGCAGCCAGGGCGCCTTCGCCTTCAGCGAGCCCTGCCGCGACTGCCGCGGCGTCGGGCGGATCGTCGACGACCCGTGCGTGGAGTGCGGCGGTGACGGGGTCAGCACCCGCACCCGCTCGCTCACCGTGCGGATCCCGGCCGGGGTGGACGACGGCCAGCGCATCCGGTTGGCCGGCCAGGGCGAGCCCGGCCGCAACGGCGCGCCCGCTGGCGACCTGTTCGTCCGGGTGCACGTGGCCCCGCACGAGCTGTTCGGGCGCAACGGCGACGACATCACCGTGACCATCCCGTGCAGCTTCCCGGAACTGGTGCTGGGCACCACGTTGACCGTGCCCACGCTGGAGGGCAAGGTGTCGGTACGGGTGCCACCAGGCACCACGAGCGGCCGCACGCTTCGAGTGCGCGGCAAGGGCGTCGCCCGCAAGGACGGCACGTTCGGCGACCTGCTGGTCACCCTGCAGGTGGCTGTTCCGTCCACTGTGGACGAACAGGCCCGCGCCGCACTGGAGGCCTACGCCGCGGCAACAGCGGATTTCGACCCACGACCGGCGCTGACCGCACTGTTGGGACGGGATGAGCCATGAGCCAGTTCGGTGACCAGGGTGGCGGGATTCCCTTCCCGCCCGGCGCGACCGAGGACAGCCCGGTGTTCGTGATCTCGGTCGCGGCCCAGCTCTCCGGCCTGCACGCGCAGACCCTGCGCACCTACGACCGGCTTGGCCTGGTGTCCCCCGGCCGCACCGCGGGCGGGGGCCGCCGGTACTCCGCGCGGGACATCGCGCTGCTCAAGGAAGTCCAGCGCCTGTCCCAGGAGGAAGGCGTCAACCTGGCGGGCATCAAGCGGATCATCGAGCTCGCCACCGAGGCCGAACGCCTGCGCGCCGAGGTCGAGGACCTGCACCGCCAGCTCGCCGCCGCACACGCCGCCGCCGACCACGCGGCCGCCGCCGTGCACGCCTCCTACCGCCGCGACCTGGTCCCCCTGCGCCCCCAGCAGACCGCCCTGGTCGTCTGGAAACCCCAGCCCCGCTAAGCCCCCCGCGCGAGCGTTGGCCGAACCCGCACGCGGAGCTGGCCATCGCGGGCGAGCGTTGGCGGATGCGGTACCGCGTGCCGCCCGAACTCGTGCGCGGAACTGGGCCATCGCGGGCGAGTGTCGGCGGATGCGAAACCGCGTGCGCCCGAACTCGTGCGCGGAGCTGGTCACGCGGGCGGAGCGCTGGCCGACGCGGGACCGCGTGTTGGTCGATGCGGGACCGCGTGTCGGCCGAAGCCGTGCCCCGGGTTAGCCGATCCCGAACCGCGCGCTGGCCGAAGCCGTACGCCGGATCGGCTACTCCCGGACCGCGCGTTGGCCGGAACCGCACGCCGGGTCGACCGCTCCCGCCGCCCCCGGTAGCGGCCGTCCGCCGCCACCGCGCCCGGCGTCGGCCAAGCCTCCCTCCCTCGATACTCCGTGCGGCTGACCTGCGCCCCGGGTGTACCCTGCTCCCATGCTGAGGACGTGCGACAGCATGACCATGCGCGGCCGGATGATGATGTTCTCCGGCCTCCTCCGCATGTCCTGACCACTGCTGAGGAGGCCCCCCAACCGGCGGCCCCTCACCGGGCCGACACCATCCGCCCGGGGCCAGGAAGGTAGCGATGAGCCGCTACAACGTCATGACATCCATCCCGTACGTCAACGGCAAGCCGCACGTCGGCCACGCCCTGGAGCTGATCCAGGCCGATGTGCTGGCCCGGCACCGGCGGCAGCGCGGCGACGAGGTGCGCGCGCAGACCGGCACCGATGACAACGCGCTGAAGAACGTGCAGGCGGCCGAGGTCGAGGGGATCACGCCCGCGGAGTACGTGGAGCGGGTCGCGCAGAACTTCCTCAAGCTGGGCGAGGCGCTGGAGCTGTCCTTCGACGACTTCATCAAGACCAGCTCCGACCCGCGCCACAAGCCGGGTGTGGACAAGCTGTGGGAGCTCTGCGCGAAGCAGGGCGACTTCTACCGCAAGTCCTACACCGGCCTGTACTGCATCGGCTGCGAGCTGTTCTACACCGAGGCCGAGCTGGTCGAGGGCAAGTGCCCCGAGCACGGCACGGTGCCGGAGGAGATCGAGGAGAACAACTGGTTCTTCCGGCTCTCCCGCTACCAGGACAAGCTCATCGAGCTGATCTCCACCGACCAGCTACGGGTCGAGCCCGCGCACCGCAAGCGCGAGGTGCTGGCCTTCATCTCCTCCGGGCTGGAGGACTTCAGCTGCTCGCGCAGCATGGCGCGGGCCCGCGGCTGGGGCATCCCGGTGCCCGGCGACCCCGAGCAGGTCATCTACGTCTGGTTCGACGCGCTGGCCAACTACATCACCGCGCCCGGCTTCGGCAGCGACGAGGCGGGCTACCGGCACTGGTGGTCCGAGGACGTCGAGCAGGTGCACGTGATCGGCAAGGGCATCATCCGCTTCCACGCGGTGTACTGGCCCGCCATGCTGCTCTCCGCCGGGCTGCCGCTGCCGTCCACGATCTTCGTGCACGAGTACCTGACCGCGGGCGGGCAGAAGATCAGCAAGTCGCTGGGCAACGCCGAGGACCCGGCCGACATCGTGGCCGCCTACGGCAGTGACGCGGTGCGCTGGTGGATGCTGCGCGACGTGGCCAGGGCGGGCGATACCGACTACACCGCCGAGCGGATGGTCACCAGGTCCAACGAGGACCTGGCCAACAACATGGGCAACCTGGTCAACCGCGCGGTGTCCATGGTGCGCAAGTACCGCGACGGCGTGATCCCGCCGGTGGCGGCGGAGAACCCGGCCGCCGAGGCGCTGCGCGCCGCCCGGGCGGAGGCCGCCGCGACCATCGACGAGGCGCTGGCGAACTTCGACTTCCGCCGCGCGGTGGAGTCGATCAGCCGGATCGGCGACGAGGCCAACCGCTACGTCGAGGTCACCACCCCGTGGGCGCTGGCCAAGGCGGAGAAGAAGGAGGACGCGCCGCCTGCCGCGCTGGACGCGGTGCTGGCCGAGCTGGTGGCCACCGTGCGCGACCTGGCCGAGCACCTGCTCCCGTTCCTGCCCGCCGCGGCCGCGCGGATCGCGCAGCAGGTGGGCGATGGCGGCGACACCGTTGCCGAGCCCAAGCCGGTGTTCCCGCGACTGGAACTGGCCGCGGAATAGTCCTGGCTCCGGTGCCGCCCTTCACCTGGGGCGGCACCGTTCCTCGTCAGTCCAGCGTGAACGGGTCGTACCGGATCCGGTCCAGCGGCGTGCCCGCGACCAGCATCCGGGACACGGTGGCCCTGATCATCGCCGGGGAGCCGCAGACCAGCACGTCCCGGTCGTTCCAGGCGCCGTAGCGGGTGACCACGTCGGCCAGCGTGCCGTGCTCCACCCCGCGTGCGCCGGGGTCGGACTCCAGCACCGGGACCACGGTCAGCCACGGGTTGCCCATGGCCAGGCGCTGCACGCTGTCCAGGTCGTACAGGTCGCCGCGGGCGCGGCCGCCGTAGAACAGGTGCACCTTCGGGTTCTCCCCGTAGGCCGCCATCTCGTCCAGCATCGCCCGCATCGGGGCCACGCCGGTGCCGCCGGCCACCATCAGGATGTCCCGCTTGCTGGTGCGGTCGATGCCCATCCGGCCCATCGGCGGGCCGATCCGCCAGGTGTCGCCGATCTGGGTGTGGCCGACCACCGATCGGCTCACCCAGCCGTTGTTCACCGCGCGGACGTGGAACTCCATCACGCCGTCCGGGCTGGGCGCGTTGGCCGGGGAGAAGTAGCGCCAGAGCCGGGGGCGCTGCGGGGTCTCCACGCTGAGGTACTGCCCGGCGCGGTAGGGAATCGGGTGGTCTGGCTTGAGCCGGACCACGGCCAGGTCCCAGCTGAGCCGCTGGTGCTCGATCACGCTGGCGGTCCAGAACGCCGGGTTGTCGTCGGCGGCCGCGGACTCCAGCATGGTCTGGGCCATGATCGTGTAGGCCTCGGCCCAGGCCCGTTCCACGGCAGGGGTCCAGGCCTCCCCGGCGAACCGCTTGATCGCGGCCAGCAGGGCGGTGCCGACCGCCTCGTAGTGCACCGAGACCACACCGAACTTGCGGTGGTCGCGGCCGAGCTGCTTGAGGAAGGGCACCAGGTCGTCCGGGCGGTCCACCATCTGCACGACGTGGACGAGGGCGCGCAGCAAGCGACTGCGCTGCACCTCCATATTGGCCGGGAACAGCTCACGGGTGGTCGGTGCGAGGCTGAAGAGCATCCCGTAGAAGAACTGGGCTACTTCCTCGGCGCGCGGCTCGATCACCGCGAAGCTCTCGCGGATCAGGCGCACCATCGCGGTGACCCCTGGCGGCGGTTCCCGGTGCGGGGGTTGGGTCGGGTTGAGCACGGCGTTCGCGGTCATAGTCCGGGCGCAGTCTTCTCCACGTTGTTCGGCACGCCCATCCGACGCACCGATGGTGACCAGCATCCCCCGACAGAGTTGGACATTAACCCCTCCCTCGGGTCATCGGAGCCTTGATGCCACGTTCGAGTGCAATTTGCTTACTGCGTGTGTACATGTGCTCCGCGCAACGGGCGAGCGTACGCGGGGCGATGTGCGTGACCACACCTCCTCGTGACACGGTGGGCACCGTGATGCCCGACACTCCGGTCCCGACCGGCACTGCCGATCCTGACCTGTTGCTACTGGAGCTGTCCGATTCACCGGCCCGTGTCACTTCGGCGGCGGCGGTCGTGCCCGGTGATCACACACGGCAGCAGCCGGTCACGTCCAGTGTGCCAGGCGAGGAATCCGCGGACGCCGCTCGCAGCGCGACGAGCGGTAATGAGTCTTCGGTCGCGCTTACCCGCCAACTGGACGCGCCCACCAGGGTGATCGCGCGTCCGGTGCCCCAGAGGGCCGTCGGCGTGGAGACCACCAGGCGGATCGAGCTGCCCCCGCGCGGCCTCGCCGGACCGGCCGACCCACTGCCGCCCGCACCCGCTGGCCTGCCCGGATCCCGTGGCGAGCACCTCCTGCAGCGGGCCTTCGGCACCGAGTCCAGGGCCGCCCGGTTCTACTCCGACCAGGTGCTCGACCGGCTCAACCCGACCATGGTCGAGTTCGTGGCGCGGATGGAAATGCTGTTCGTGGCCACCGCGGATGGTCACGGAGAGTGTGATTCTTCGCTCCGTGCCGGGCCGCGCGGGTTCATTCAGGTGCTCGACGAGAAGCACATCGCCTACCCGGAGTACCGGGGCAACGGCGTGCTGGCCAGTCTGGGCAACATCAGTGAGAACCCGCACATCGGCCTGCTGATGATCGACTTCGTCAGCGACCTGATCGGCCTGCACGTCAACGGCCGGGCCCGGATCGTCGACGACGGCGACCTGCGCGCCGAGCACCCGGAGCTGCCCTCGGACTTCGAGCGCGGCCGCACCCCGGAACGCTGGGTAGTGGTCGAGGTCGAGGAGGCCTACGTGCACTGCCGCAAGCACATCCCGCGGATGATGCCGGTGCTGCGCGACCGGGACTGGGGCACCGACGACGTCAAGCGCAAGGGCGGCGACTACTTCGACGCCAAGGCGCTGCCCAAGCCCTGGCAGGACTCCACCGGGTCTTGACCTGCCCTGAGTACGGTATGTCCCGGTTCTGGGGGCAGGCCGGGCAAAGGGAGAACAGTGGACAGCGACGACCCGGTTCGCCGGCGGGCGGCCGAGGCGGTGGAGCGCGAGCTCGCGCTGCTGATGCGCCGGTCCAGGAGCATGGCCATGTCCCTGGCCGCCCGGATCCACCCCGAGCTGGACTCCGCGGCCTACGCGCTGCTGCTGCTCATCGACGACCGGGAGTCGGTGCGCGCCACCGACCTGGTGGAACAGCTCGGCCTGGACAAGTCCACGCTGAGCAGGCAGATCGCCCAGCTGCACCGGCTGGCGCTGGTGGAGCGGGTGGCCGACCCGCACGACGGCAGGGCCAGGCTGGTGCAGCTGACCGCTTCCGGCCGGCAGCGGCTGGCTGAGGTGCGGCAGGAACGGCGCGGCAAGCTGCGCGAGCACTTCCGCACCTGGAGCACCGGTGACCTCGATGTGTTGTCGACTTTGCTCGGCCGGCTGAACCAGGATCTCTGAGTCTCTTCCCGAAGGTGTGACGGAGCCCTCACTCGCTACCGACCGTAAAAAGGTTGCTATCTGCAACTAACGAGTTATAGTTGCGTCAAGCAACCATGGGGGTGGTCGGTGTGGACCCACGACCCGATTCCGTCTTCGAGCTGCTGCGGCAGGTCAAGAGCCTGGTCCAGATCCGGCACGCGATCGCGCAGCGGGTCTGGCAGGACGACGGCGAACTGCATCTGGCCGCGGTGGGCCTGCTCGCCGAGCTGGTGGTCAACGGACCACGGCGCAGCGGCGAGATCGCCCAGGAACGCGCGGTGGACCCCTCCGTGGTGAGCAGGCAGGTGGCCCAGCTGCAACGCGCCGGCCTGGTGGAACGCCAGGTCTCGCCGACGGACGGGCGGGCCATGGTGCTCAGCGCGACCCCGGCCGGGACCGCGCTGATCGAGCGGTGGAAACAGGAGCAGACCGAGTGGATGCGGAGCGCGCTGTCGGACTGGCAGGACGAGGACCTGGTGCTGGCGAGCGCCCTGATCGAGCGACTCGGCAGGGACCTGCGCGGCGGGCTGTGCCTGCCGAGGGCGGCGGCCACGGCGTGAGCGTGGCCGAGCCGCGCGACCCGGAGGCGCTGGCCCCGATGTCGCACCGGGAGATCCTGCGCGCGCTGACCGGCCTGCTGCTCTCCCTGCTGGTGGCCATCCTCAGCTCCACCATCGTGACCAACGCGCTGCCCACCATCCTCAAGGACCTGCACGGCACCCAGGGCCAGTACACCTGGGTGGTCACCGCGACCCTGCTGGCGGCCACCGCGACCACCCCGATCTGGGGCAAGCTGGCCGACCTGTTCAGCAAGAAGCTGCTCTACCAGGTGGCCATCGGCCTGTTCGCGCTCGGCTCGGTGCTGGCCGGGATCGCCACCTCGATGCCGGAGCTGATCGCCTACCGCGCGGTGCAGGGCCTGGGCGTCGGCGGCCTGCAGGCGCTGGCCCAGGTGGTCATCGCGGCCATGGTCAGCCCGCGCGAGCGCGGCCGCTACGCCGGGTACACCGGCGCGGTGATCGCGGTGGCCACGGTCAGCGGGCCGCTGGTCGGCGGCTTCATCGTGGACACCCCGTGGCTGGGCTGGCGGTTCTGCTTCTTCCTGGTGGTGCCGCTCGCGCTGGCCGCGATGGCGGTCATCCACAAGACCCTGCACCTGCCGGTGCTGCGCCGCCGGGTGCGCATCGACTGGCTGGGCGCCACGCTAATCATCGGCGGGGTCAGCCTGCTGATGCTGTGGGTCTCCTTCGCCGGCAAGGACTTCAACTGGATCTCCCCGGCCAGCGGGTTGTACCTGCTCGGCGCGGTGGTCACGCTCGGCCTCGCGCTGCTGGTGGAGTCCAGGGCGGCCGAGCCGGTGGTGCCGCTGCGGCTGTTCCGGGACCGCACCGTGCTGCTCTCGGTGCTGGCCAGCCTGGGCATCGGCACCGCGATGTTCGGCGCCTCGGTGTTCATCGGCCAGTACTTCCAGCAGGCCCGCGGCTTCACCCCGACCGTGGCCGGGCTGCTCGGCATGCCGCTGGCCCTGGGCTACGTGCTCACCTCGACCTGGTCCGGCCGCCGGATCACCCGCACCGGGCGGTGGAAGGTCTACCTGGTGGCGGGCGCGGTCGCGCTGTTCGCCGGCCTGGCGCTGCTGGCCACCATCACGCACACCAGCCCGGTCTGGCTGCTCGCCTGCTACCTGCTCGTTGTCGGCGTGGGCATGGGCCTGACCATGCAGAACCTGGTGCTCGCGGTGCAGAACGCGGTGCCGGTGACCGACCTGGGCGCGGCCAGCTCCTCGGTGATGTTCTTCCGCTCGCTGGGCGGCGCGGCCGGGGTCTCCGTGCTCGGCGCGGTGCTGGCCGGGCGGGTCGGCCAGCTGGTCGGGCACGGTGAGCCGGTGCGGGACGCCCAGGGCGATGCCAGCGGACTGGTGTTCCTGATCGCCGCGGCGCTGGCGCTGGTGGCCCTGGTGGCCATCGCGCTGATCAAGGAGGTGCCGCTGCGCGACAACACGTCAGGCTCCACAGGTGAACACACAGCTGTCCCCAATCCTGTGGACAACCCTGGGGATGCTGTGGACAACCGGGCTGCGGCGGTGGACAGGCTGTTGACGCCTGATCGGCGCATCAGTGCAGTTGGGGGCAGGTTTGCCCAGGTTGTGGAGGGCTGTCGGCGGACGGTGGACAAGCCTGTGGACAACCCTGTGTAAAACCGCTCTGAGCTGGGGATGAGCGCCTGTGGACAACTAACCCGCCGTTTTCCCGGTGTTCATACCCGCAGCTCGGCCGGGAACTCGGTGCCGCGCAGCTCCGGCGGCAGGTGGCCGACGTCGTTGTAGGCGACCACCACGGCAGGCCGGCCCGGCCGGTAGAGCAGCACGGAGAGCCCGCAGTTGTAGTCGGCCAGGTTCAGCCAGGCGTGCTCGGGCGCGCCCATGGCCACCGCCACGAAGTGCCGGATCAGGTTCCCGTGCGTGACCACCAGCTCCCGCCGGTCCGCCTCGGCGGCTCCGGCGTAGCGGGTCAGCGCGGCCGCGGCCTGGGCCGGACCCTCCTCGGCGAGCACCTGCGGGGTCAGCCCGGCGAAGAACTCGGCCTGGGCCGGGGTCAGCAGCTCCGGCCCCGGCACGCTCGGGATGCACTCCCGCAGCAGGTCGGCGGGGTGGTGCGGCGCGCCGTGGAGCTGTTCGGCGAGCACCTTCACCGTCTCGGCGGCCCGGGGTGAGGTGCTGTGGTGCACCGCGGCGAAGGGCACCCCGGCCAGCCGCGCGGCGGTCAGCCCGGCCTGGCGACGGCCGCGTTCGGTGAGCGAGCCATCCTCGGCCGCCTCGCCGTGCCGGAGGAGGTAGAGCAGTCGGTTCGCCATATCTTGTGGGACGTGTGGCCCGGATCTCGGTTGCCAGATTTTGGGTTGAGCGGAACACGCTCAACTTTTCTGACGTTATCCCTATGACGGACCCCGTGCGATGAGGTGAGGGATGGACGCTTTCAACCCGACCACGAAGACCCAGCAGGCGATCTCCTCGGCGGTGCAGGCCGCCGGTGTGGCCGGAAACCCCGATGTTGGGCCGGTGCACCTGCTGGGCGCGCTGCTCGCGCAGGCCGACGG
Source organism: Crossiella sp. NPDC003009 (assembly GCF_053591555.1). Classification (NCBI taxonomy): domain Bacteria; kingdom Bacillati; phylum Actinomycetota; class Actinomycetes; order Pseudonocardiales; family Pseudonocardiaceae; genus Crossiella; species Crossiella sp. NPDC003009. The sequence goes on from NZ_JBSFUA010000007.1 coordinate 249,234, forward strand.
CCTCGCGGCGCCGCTGCTGGCCGCGGTTGGCGCCGACACCGCGCGGGTCCGGCCCGAACTGGACCGGCTCGCCCAGCAGCTCCCGTCGGCCACCGGCGCGACGGTCTCCGCCCCGCAGTTCTCCAGGGAGAGCCTGCGGGTGCTCACCCACGCCCAGCAGCTGGCCACCGAGATGAACGACGAGTTCGTCTCCACCGAGCACCTGCTGGTCGGCCTGGCCGCCGAGGGCGGCACCGTGGCCGACCTGCTGCGCAGGCACGGCGCGAGCCCCGAGGCGCTGCGCGAGGCCTTCGACAAGGTGCGCGGCTCGGCCAGGGTGACCAGCGCCGACCCGGAGAGCACCTACCAGGCGCTGGAGAAGTACGGCGTCGACCTGACCGAGCGCGCGCGCAAGGGCGAGCTGGACCCGGTGGTCGGCAGGGACGCCGAGATCCGCCGGGTGGTGCAGGTGCTGTCCAGGCGCACCAAGAACAACCCGGTGCTCATCGGCGAGCCCGGTGTCGGCAAGACCGCGATCGTGGAGGGCCTGGCCCAGCGGATCGTGGCCGGTGACGTGCCGGAGTCCTTGCGCGGCAAGCGGGTGGTCTCGCTGGACCTGGGCGCGATGGTGGCCGGGGCCAAGTTCCGCGGCGAGTTCGAGGAACGGCTCAAGGCGGTGCTGAAGGAGATCACCGACTCCGCCGGCCAGGTGGTCACCTTCATCGACGAGCTGCACACCATCGTCGGGGCGGGTGCCACCGGCGAGGGCGGCGCGATGGACGCGGGCAACATGATCAAGCCGATGCTGGCCCGCGGCGAGCTGCGGCTGGTCGGCGCGACCACGCTGGACGAGTACCGCAAGCACATCGAGAAGGACCCCGCGCTGGAGCGGAGGTTCCAGCAGGTGCTGGTCGGCGAGCCCAGCGTGGCCGACGCGATCGGCATCCTGCGCGGGCTCAAGGAGCGCTACGAGGTCCACCACGGCGTGCGGATCACCGACGGCGCGCTGGTCGCCGCGGCCACCCTGTCCGACCGCTACATCACCGCGCGCTTCCTGCCGGACAAGGCCATCGACCTGGTGGACGAGGCCGCCTCCCGGCTGCGGATGGAGATCGACTCCCGGCCGGTGGAGCTGGACGAGGTCGAGCGGGCGGTGCGGCGGCTGGAGATCGAGGAGATGGCGCTGTCCAAAGAGGACGATGCCGCGTCCAAGTCCCGGCTGGCCACGCTGCGCGCCGAACTGGCCGACCGGCGCGAGCAGCTGGCCGAGCTGACCGTGCGCTGGAAGGGCGAGAAGAACGCCATCGACCGGATCCGCGAGCTGAAGGAGCAGCTGGAGCAGCTGCGCGGCGAGTCGGAGCGGGCCGAGCGGGACGGCGACCTTGGCCGGGCCGCCGAGCTGCGCTACGGCCGCATCCCGGCGCTGGAGAAGGAGCTGGAGGCGGCCACCGCGGTCACCGAGGACAAGCAGGCCATGCTCAAGGAGGAGGTCACCGCGGACGACGTGGCCGATGTGGTCTCCGCGTGGACCGGCATCCCGGCGGGCAGGCTGCTGGAGGGCGAGACCGCCAAGCTGCTCCGCATGGAGGAGGCCATCGGCGCCAGGGTGGTCGGCCAGGCCGAGGCGGTGCGCGTGGTCTCCGACGCGGTGCGCCGCGCCCGCGCCGGGGTCGCCGACCCGGACCGCCCGACCGGCTCGTTCCTGTTCCTGGGCCCCACCGGCGTGGGCAAGACCGAGCTGGCCAAGGCGCTGGCGGAGTTCCTCTTCGACGACGAGCGGGCCATGATCCGCATCGACATGAGCGAGTACGGCGACAAGCACACCGTCGCCCGCCTGGTCGGCGCCCCGCCCGGCTACGTCGGCTACGACCAGGGCGGCCAGCTCACCGAGGCGGTCCGGCGGCGGCCGTACAGCGTGGTGCTGCTGGACGAGGTGGAGAAGGCGCACCCGGACGTCTTCGACGTGCTGCTCCAGGTGCTCGACGACGGCAGGCTCACCGACGGCCAGGGCCGCACGGTGGACTTCCGCAACACCATCCTGGTGCTCACCTCGAACCTCGGCTCGCAGGTGATCGCGGACGCCACCATGTCCGAGCTGGCCCGCAAGGACGCGGTGCTCGCGGTGGTGCAGCGGCACTTCAAGCCGGAGTTCCTCAACCGGCTGGACGACGTGGTGGTCTTCCACGCGCTGGCCACCGAGGAGCTGACCTCCATTGTGGACATCCAGGTGCGCAGGCTGGCCAAGCGACTCGCTGAGCGCAGGCTGACCCTGGACGTCACCGAGTCGGCCAAGGGCTGGCTGGCCCTGCAGGGCTTCGACCCGGTCTACGGCGCCCGCCCGCTGCGGCGGCTGGTGTCCTCGGCCATCGGCGACCAGCTGGCCCGCAAGCTGCTGGCCGGGGAGATCACCGACGGGGACAAGGTCCTGGTCGACGTCCGCGACGACAACTCGGGCCTGGATGTGGCCAAGGGTTAGCGCCAGGGCCGTGTCCGGAATCGGTGCGGCCCACTCCGCCAGACGGGTGGGCCGCACCCACGCGGGTCCGACATTAGGGCCAATTGGTGCCTACTGGACCGAATGTGATCTCGGCTATGGCGGCTCGCACCGCTAGGCTGCGGGTGTGGGCGTACCTGCGTGGATCTGGTTCTCGGTGGCCGTGCTGGCGGCCATTGCCGGCGCGGTCTTGCTCGGCACGGACCGGGCGCAACGCACAGCGCGCAACCGGGAGCGGCGCCGCTGGGCCGCGTTGCGCGGTTGGCGGTTCACCGACGAGGACCAGGTGCTGCTCACCCAGTGGAAGCACGGCGGGTTGGCCTACTCCAAGCAGGGTGTCGCCGTTGACGTGGTCACCGGCTCGATGTTCACCGCGGACGGCCGCCGCCTGGTGCAGGTGCTCGACCACCAGCAGTCCAGCAAGGTGACCATGGTGATCGCCGCGGTCCGGATGCGCCGCACCGTGCCTACCATCCTGGAGCTGTGGGAGCCCAGCGTCCCGTTCGCCCGCGAGCGCGAGGCCGAGCTGGACCTCTACGGCCCGGTCGGCAACCGCTATGGCTTCACCACCGACATGGCCATCGTGCACCCGCTGATCACGCCCGACTTCGTGGACACCATCGACGAGATCGGCGACGACATCATGGTGGTCTGGCTGGAGGGCTCCTGGGTGCTGGCCGCCGCCCCGCCGAACGCCGACCCGGCCCGGCTGGAGCGACTGCTCAGCGACCTCGGCGAGGTGGCCGACTTCGTGGACCCGTTCGACGTGGACGCCGACGACAGCGCGACGCCCTCGGCCGACGGCTCCCAGCACACCCCGCACTGACTCAGACCTCGCCCTCGAAGCGGAGCTCGTCCCGGCTGTGGCGGGTGATCGCCTTGAGCTGGAGCACGCCCGGCTGGTCGGGCAGCCGGATCCAGTGCTCGACCCGCACCGAACCACCGGGCGGGATCGGCTTGTCCGTCTCCGCCCCCTCGCTGCCCTTCTCGGTGACGTCCTCCGGCGGTTTCACCACCTCGTCCGAGCCGTGCGCGACGAACGAGGGGTAGAAGGACAGATCCTGGTACTCCAGCGGGGCCTTGCCGGGGTTGGCCACGGTCACGGTGAACCGCAGCACGCGGGTGCCGGGCACCCGCTCCTCCGCGGTCAGCTCGGCCTGCGGGACCGGCTTGAACTCCGCGATGGTGAACCTGGTGCCCGAGGGCAGGGCCAGCTCGGCGCCGAACCCGGTGCCCGGCGGGTCGCCGAAGCGGACCACCGTGCTGGTGGGCGGCGCTGGTGACGGCGGTGCGGGCGACGGGTCCGGGGTGCAGGCGGCCGTGGTCAGCGCCGCGAGGGCGAGCGGCAGCGCACCGCGCCGGGCGCTCACACCTCTCCCTCGAAGTAGACGTCGGCGTGGTCGGGCAGCAAGATCGGCTTCAGCCGGAGCGAACCCGGTTTCGCGCTCAGGCCGAAGGCCCGCCGGAGCTTGGTCAGCTTGCCCGGCGGCAGGTCCGGCACGCCGATCGAGGTGTCCGGTCCGTGCAGCGTGGTGACCTCGACCGTCTCCTGGCCGCCCTGCTCGGTGAACGAGCCGAAGCTCGACGCGTGCAGGTTGGTCAGGGGCTTGCCGGTGTTGTTGGTGATGGTCACGGTGAAGACCACCGCGCGCGGGTGCTTGGTCTGCTCTTCGTCGAGGACCTTGCCCGGGGTCTCCACCGCCTCGCCGAACTTGCCCACCTGGGGGGCCGCGGTGGTGGGCAGGGCCAGCCGCGGGAAGGTCGGGGTGACGGTGACCGGAGTCGGCATCGGGATGATGGTGCAGGCCGTCGAGCCGAGTAGCAGCGTGCCGGTTACAACGATGGAAACTGCACGCATGGTGATACCCCCAGTGATGTGCGTGTTACCGGTCAGACCTCGCCGGCGAAGGTGACGTCCTGGTACTTCACGCCCTGGTCCGGCGAGGCCGCGACCAGCAGGGTGCCCGCCTGCTCGCCCACCGCGAAACCGATCCGCACCTCGATGCTGCGGCCCGCGGGCAGCTCCGGCGCGTCCGGGCTGATGCCCAGCTTGCCCGCCTTGTCCACCAGCGGCTCGGCGTCGGCCACCCGGCCGGTGCCGCGCTCGGTGAAGGTGCCGTCCAGCTTGGTCAGCGGCAGGCGCAACGGGGTGCTGCCGCCGTTGCTCAGGGTCAGGGTCAGCTGCACGCCGCGGCGGCCGGGGCCGACCAGCGGGGACCGCAGCGGGCTCGGCCGGGAGAAGGCCACCGCCACGCCGTCGGACCAGCTGTAGCGCTGGCCGAACTGGGCCGTGCGCGGTGTGCTCGCGGTGTGCCGGTCGGTCTCCTGGTTGGCGCCCGGCTCCTCGGCCACCGAGGGCGCGCAGGCCGTGCTGCCCAGCGCCAGGCCGCAGATCGCGGTCACGAGTACCGCACGCTTCATGGTGTTGCCCCCTCGATCACCCATGATCGCCCCCCAGCGGCCATTGTTTCGCCGGTCAACTTCGTGGTCACGATATTCGGCCCGAACGGGCAGACCTGCGGACCGGGCCTTGACGGCTCAGGCGGTGCCCTCGAAGACCGCCTTGGGCTGGTTGCCGAGCAGGTCGGGGGCCACCTCCACGCGCAGCGGGCCGGGCTGCTCCGGCAGGCCGAAGGCCACCGTGCCCTGGAAGGTCTGCCCCGGCGGCAGGTCCGGGGCGTCCAGGCCGATGCCGACGTTGGCCGCGGGATCGCGGATGCTGGGCGCCTTGGCCGCCTCCGGGTCGCTGATCCCGGCGCGGCGGGCGGCGAAGACCATGATCGCCGGCTTGACCGCGCGCTCGGTGCGGTTGACCAGGGTGATCGCGAAGGACACCACCCGGCCCACCTCCGGGTACAGGCCGCGGGCCTGCTCGGACAGGGTGTGCGGGGTGGCCGGGCCGAGGGTCAGCTCCAGGCCGCTCGGCCAGCTGAACCGGCCGCCGAAACCGGGAATCGCCGGGGTGGTCGAGGTGGCGGGCGCTGGTGGTGGTGTCGGTTTGGGCAGCAGGGTGAGGCCGCAGCCGCCCAGCAGGCTCACGGTGACGATCATCAGCGCCGACATGGTTTTCCGCATGCACGCCCCCCAGGTGCCGATCACCTACATGGGTGAATTCGTCCCGTTATATCCACTTCGTTACCTGTTCTCCACCCCGCGCGCCGACCGGTAGGTTTCTCGGCATGCCGACCGCGCTCGTGACCGGACCCACCGCAGGCATCGGCGCGGCCTTCGCCCGCCGCCTGGCCGCCGAGGGACACGACCTGGTGCTGGTCGCCCGCAACGCGCAGCGCCTCGGCGAGCTCGCTGAGGCGCTCACCGCCAAGCACGGCGTCAAGGTCGAGGTGCTGGCCGCCGACCTGGCCGACCCGGCCCAGCGCGAGCAGGTGGAACAGCGGCTGCGCTCGGACTCCGCCCCGGTCGACCTGCTGGTCAACAACGCCGGCCTGGGCACCGGCAAGGACTTCCTGGACAACACCGCTGAGGAGCTGCTCGGCCAGCACGAGGTGAACGTGACCAGCGTGCTGCGGCTGACCCACGCGGTGCTGCCCGGCATGCGCGCCCGCGGCAGCGGCGCGGTGATCAACGTCTCCAGCGTGGCCGGGTTCTTCCCCGGCCGCGGCTCGACCTACAGCGCGGGCAAGAGCTACGTGACCCTGCTCTCGGAAGGCCTGGCCATGTCGCTGGCCGGCACCGGGGTCAAGGTGATGGCGCTGTGCCCGGGCTTCACCCGCACCGAGTTCCACCAGCGAGCCCAGATCGACATGTCCGGCACGCCGGGGTTCTTCTGGCTGGACGCCGACCGGCTGGTGCACGACAGCCTGGCCGACCTGCGCGCGGGCAAGGTCGTCTCGGTGCCCGGCGTGCAGTACAAGGCGCTGGTCGCGGTCAGCAAGATCCTGCCGAGGGCGCTGCTGCGCCGGCTGGCCTCCCGGGTCGGCGGCGGTCGCGGGCGCACCTGATCCACCATGGCCGCGCTGGTGCTGTTGTCCCTGGCCTTCCTGGCCGCCCTGGTGGTCGGGGCGGTCTTCCTGCTGGTGTGGGCGAACCGCAGGCAGCAGCAGCGGCAGGCCGAGCTGACCGTGGCGGCGGCCTCGATCGGCTGGCAGCACGGCTGGACCGAGCCCAAGTTGCTGCGGGACCGGTTCACCGTGCGGAACTCGCCGTTCGGCCCCGGCCTGCCCAGCGGTGAGTCGATCACCGGCGCGCACCGGGGCCTGCCGCTGCTCGCCTTCCTCGCCCAGGTCAACGAGCGGGTGCACGAGGCCCAGTCCACCACGGACTTCGTCGTGGTGGCGCTGCCGCTGCCCGCGCCGGTGCCCGAGCTGACCCTGGTGCGCAGGCGGCCGGGGCAGGGCCTGCTCCGGGTGTTCGGCACCCGGCGGCAGCCCACCGGCGACGCGGTGTTCGACGACGCCTTCTTCGTCGAGTGCGCGGACCCCGGCTTCGTCGCGCACCTGCTCACGCCGCAGGTCCGGCAGTGGCTCTGGCACCACCCGCACTCGCGGGAGGTGAGCTTCCGGTACGGGCCGAGTGATCTTGTGGTGTGGTGGCCTGGCCGGTTCGAGCTGCCCGCGGTGCGGTGGCTCGCGGACTACGCCTGCGAGCTGATGTGCTTAGCTGACGCCTCGTGACCTCCCAGATCAACCCCCAGGCCAAGGCCGAGCTGGCCGCCCTCGTGCGTGAGCTGGCCGTCGTGCACGGCAAGGTGACGCTGTCCTCCGGCAAGGAGGCCGACTACTACGTCGACCTGCGGCGGGCCACCCTGCACCACGCGGCCGCCCCGCTGATCGGCCGCCTGCTGGCCCAGCTGACCGCAGACTGGGACTACGCCGCCGTCGGCGGGCTCACCCTGGGCGCCGACCCGGTGGCCACCGCGATGATGCACGCCAGCGTGGCCGACCCCGGCCTGCGCACGGTGGACGCGTTCGTGGTGCGCAAGGAGCAGAAGGCGCACGGCATGCAGCGCGCGGTCGAGGGCGCGGACGTGGTGGGCAAGCGGGTGCTGGCGGTGGAGGACACCTCGACCACCGGCGGCAGCGTGCTGACCGCGGTGCGCACCCTGCGCCAGGTCGGCGCCGAGGTCATCGGCGTGGCCACCGTGGTGGACCGGGGCACCGGCGCGCGGGAGGCGATCGAGGCCGAGGGCCTGCCCTACCGCTACCTGCTCGACCTGGCCGACCTGGGGCTCTGACACCGGTGTTCGTGGACGAGCCGGGGCCCACCGAGTGGGGCGCGGAGCAGGTCGGCGTCGGTCCGTGGGCCGGGCCCGCGCCGGATGATCCGCGCCTGGACCCCGAGCTGCTGGCCGAGGGCGACCGCCGCAACGTGGTGGATGCCTACCGGTACTGGCGGCGGGAGGCGGTCGTAGCCGACCTGGACGCCCGGCGGCACGGCTTCCACGTGGCCATCGAGAACTTCCAGCACGACCACAACATCGGCACCGTGGTGCGCACCGCGAACGCCTTCGCGGCCAAGGCGGTGCACATCGTCGGGCGCAAACGTTGGAACCGGCGCGGCGCCATGGTCACCGACCGGTACCAGCACGTGCACCACCACGAGGACGTCCCGGCGCTGGCGGCCTACGCGCGGGAGCACGGCCTGACCGTGGTCGGCGTGGACAACACGCCCGGCGCGGCCCGGATCGAGACGGTGACCCTGCCGAGGGACTGCGTGCTGCTGTTCGGGCAGGAGGGGCCAGGCCTCACCCCGGCGGCGGCCGGGGCCGCGGAGCTGACCGTGTCCATCGCGCAGTTCGGCTCCACCCGCTCGATCAACGCCGGGGTGGCCGCCGGGATCGTGATGCACGCCTGGGTGCGGGCGCACGCGGATCTCGACACGGCCTGGTGAGTTTCCCGGAGCGTCGGCCCTCGCTTGCCGGGTTCGGCCGCCGTCCGCGCGGACCATGGGCGGATGGGTGGCAGTCGGATCGGCCGGAGCGGTGACCGGCCCGAGCTGTGGGCGGCGCGCGCGGCGGTGGCCGAGCGCGCGGTCTGCGCGCGGCAGCTGCGCAGGGGCCTGCTGACCGGCCGCCTCACCGAGCTCGACGTCTGGCCGGCGGGCCGGTTACGCCGGGGCCGCCGCTCGCCGTGGCGGGCCACCCTGCTGGACTGCGCGGTGGACGCCTGGCTGCGCGCGCCCACCGCCGACCGGCAGGCCCGGCTGACCGGGCTGGTCCGCGGCCTGCGGGTGCGGCCGAACCGGCTGGGCAACGCCGAGCTGGCCACCCTCACGCTGGCCCTGCACCGCGCGCACAGCAGGGCGGGCGCGCCCGGTCGGCCCGCGCTGACCAAGCCCGCGCTGCGACGGCTGCGGAAGAGCTGGAGCGACCACGCCGGTGGCGGCCTGTGGTCGGACGAGCCTGCCGGGCGCAAGGACGCGCTGGTCAACGGCGCGGCCGCGCTGCTGTTCGCCCAGCTGGCCACCGAGGGCGGGGAAAAGGCCGACCTGCACCGCGCCCGGTCCACAGTGGACTGGGTGCTGCACCACCTGCTGGACGACGGCCTGGTGGTGACCGGGCTGAGCGTCGCGCCGGACGGCGGGGTCGGCGCGGTGGACCGGACGATCACCTTGCCCGGCAACGCCTACCTGCTCGGCGCCTGCGCCAGGCTGGCGGTCAGCACCGGTGAGCGCGGCTGGCCGGCGGTCACCGCCCGGCTGGTCACCGCGGTCACCGACCGGCTGGCCGACGCCGACCACGTGCTGCGCGGCAGCGGGCCCGGACCGGCGCTGGGCCTGCTCTCCCGCAACCTGGCCTCGGCCGCGCTCGCGCTGCGCGACGACCCGGCCGCGGACCGGGCCGCCCAGGTGGTCTTCGGCTCGGCCGAGGCGGCCTGGCGCCACCGCGCGGTGGCCAGGGGCGGGCCGCTGTTCGGTCCGGAGTGGACGGTGCCGGCCATCTCGCCGGCCGAGCGCCCGCTGGCCGGTGACCCCGGCGCGCCCGTGCCGCGCGCGGAGCGGCAGCTGTCCACGCAGCTCGCGGGCTGGCTGGCGCTGGAGTCGGCCGCGCTGCTGGAACGCGCCGGCTTCGCCGACCGCGGCTCTGCCCGCCGCCCCCGCACCCTCTAAACTGCCGCTCCGTGCGCGTCCTGGTGATTGGCTCCGGTGCCCGAGAGCACGCCCTGCTGCTTGGCCTGTCCCGCGATCCCGCGGTGACCGCCCTGGCGTGTGCCCCCGGCAACGCGGGCACCGCCTCCGTCGCGGAGAGCTACGGCGTGGCGGCGACCGACCCGGCCGCGGTGACCGCGCTGGCCAAGGAGTTCAACGCCGACCTGGTCGTGGTCGGGCCGGAGGCGCCGCTGGTGGCCGGGGTGGCCGACGCGGTGCGCGCGGCCGGGATCCCGTGCTTCGGGCCGTCCAGGGAGGCGGCCAGGATCGAGGGCTCCAAGGCCTTCGCCAAGGACGTGATGGCCGCGGCCGGCGTGCCCACCGCGCACAGCGAGATCGTGGACAACCCGGCCAGGCTGGACGCCGCGCTGGCCCGGTTCGGCCCCACCTGGGTGGTCAAGGACGACGGGCTGGCCGCGGGCAAGGGCGTGGTGGTCACCACGGACCTGGACACCGCCCGCGCGCACGCGATGACCCTGCTCGACGGCGGCCACCCGGTGCTGCTGGAGTCCTTCCTGGACGGGCCGGAGGTCTCGCTGTTCTGCCTCACCGACGGCCGGACCGTGCGGCCGCTGCTGCCCGCGCAGGACTTCAAGCGGGTCGGCGACAACGACATCGGCCCGAACACCGGCGGCATGGGCGCCTACGCCCCGCTGCCGTGGGCCGCCCCCGACCTGGTGGACGACATCGTGGCCACGGTGGCCCAGCCGGTGGTGGACGAGCTGGCCAAGCGCGGCACCCCGTTCCAGGGCCTGCTCTACGCGGGCCTCGCGGTCACCTCCGAGGGCCCCTCGGTGATCGAGTTCAACTGCCGCTTCGGCGACCCGGAGACCCAGGTCGTGCTGGCTCTGCTGCGCACCCCGCTGGCCGGGCTGCTGCTCGCGGTGGCCGAGGGCAGGCTGGCCGAGCAGCCGGAGCTGGACTGGGCCGAGGGCTCCGCGGTCACCGTGGTGGTCGCGGCCGAGGGCTACCCTGGCCTGCCGCGCACCGGCGACGTGATCACCGGCGCGGACGCCGAGGGCGTGCTGCACGCGGGCACCCGCCGCCGCGAGGACGGCGCGGTGGTCTCCGCCGGCGGCCGGGTGCTGTCCGTGGTCGGCACCGGCGCGGACCTGGACGAGGCCCGCGCGGACGCCTACCGCCGGGTCGACGGGGTGCACCTGACCGGTTCACACCACCGAACGGACATTGCGCTGAAGGCGGCACAGGGCGCGCGCTGACGCCCTACCCTGCCCAGTGTGGGGATGGTCAGGTTCAACCGGGACGCGCTGGAGAGCTGCCGCACCACAGTGGCCGGTCAGGCAGGGCAGTTCGGCGCGGTCGGGGACCGCTTCCCGCAGGGCGGGGCGAACGCGGCCATGTTCGGCAAGCTGGCCGACTCCGGCGCGCTGGCCCAGGCGCTGGACGCGCTGGACAAGTCGATGAACGCCGAGTTCGAGGCGGCTCAGACGCTGCTCGGCAAGGTGGAGCGGGCCCTGGACGCGGTGCAGCGCACGGTGGAGGACACCGAGCGGGCCAACGCGTCAGGGGTCAGCCGGTGAGCGCGCGGGACGCGGTCGCCGCACTGCCCGGCGGGCAGGCGCTGGCCGAGATCTGCGACAAGGTCAACGGCGACCCGGAGGCCATCCGCGCGGTGGCCACCCGCTGGACCGAGGCCGCCACCAGCGCGGGCGAGTGCGCGGGCAAGGTCAAGGGCGCGGTGTCCGGGCTGGACGCCGCCTGGCAGGGCAGCTCCGCGGACGGCTTCGTCGGCTACATGGGCAAGTTCAACGCCGCCGCCACCTCGGCGCAGACCACCCTCACCCAGGCCGCCGGCGACCTGCGTGCTGCCGCGGACGCGCTGGCCGGCGCCGAGCAGTCGGTGAACACCATCTGCGAGAACCTGCTCAGCCGGGTCCGCACCTTCAAGCAGCAGAACCGCAACCAGCCGGACGAGGACGTCCGCCCGGTGATCGAGGGCTTCGTCAAGGAGGCGGTCAGCGACGCCCAGCCCAAGGTCACCGAGGCCGAACAGGCGCTCAAGTCCGCGCTGGGCGCTCTTCGCGGGCGTGTCGCGAACCCCAGGTTCTCCACCATGGACGCTCCCGACGGGCAGCCGTTCACACCGGCCCAGGGCAAGAAGGTGGACTGGCAGCCGAGCCCGGAGCCCAAGAAGGAACAGCCACCGGCTGAGCGTCCGCGGGAGACCGGCGGCGGATCCGGTGGCGGGGGTGGTGGTGGCGCGACGGGCGGCGGTGGTGGCGGCGGCCTTGGTCCCAGCGGAGCCCCGCCGCCCGGGGGTGGCCCCGCGCCGCAGGGGCAGGTGGCGGAGTGGATCAACCAGGCGATCGAGATCCTCAAGGCGCAGGGTTATCCGGTGGACAAGATGAACCCGAACGACATCTGGATGATCATTCAGAAGGAGTCCGGCGGGAACCCGCACGCGATCAACAACTGGGACTCCAACGCGGCCAAGGGCACGCCGTCCAAGGGGCTGATGCAGACCATCGACCCGACCTTCGACCGGTGGTCGCTGCCGGGGCACAAGGACATCTGGAACCCGGTGGACAACATCATCGCGGGGATCCGGTACTCGGTTGAGCGGTATGGGTCGGTGTCGAGCGTGCCCGGGGTCGTCGGGATGAAGACCGGATCGGGTTACCGCGGCTACTAGCCGCTGTTTAGGCTGCGGCCATGGCTCAGCCGACTTCCCTGTTCTCCGTCGCCGCCCGTGCCGACATCCCGCCGTTCCACGTCATGGACGTGGTGTCCGCGGCGGCCAAGCGGCAACGCGAACGCGGGGACGTGCTCTCGCTGGCCGCCGGGCAGCCGTCCAGTCCCGCGCCGGCGCCGGTGCGGGCGGCGGCGGCTGAGGCGCTGGCCAAGCAGACGCTGGGCTACACCGAGCAGCTGGGCATCCTGGAGCTGCGGTCGGCGATCGCGGGGCACTACGGGCGAACCTACGACCTGGATGTGAACCCGGACGACGTGGTGGTCACCACCGGGTCCTCCGGTGGGTTCCTGCTGGCGTTCCTGGCCACCTTCGACCCTGGCGACCGGGTCGCGCTGACCAGGCCCGGTTATCCGGCCTACCGCAACATCCTGCGGGCGCTGGGCTGCGAGGTGGTGGAGCTGCCGTGTGAGCACGAGACGCGGTTCCAGCCGACCGTGGAGCTGCTGGAGTCGCTCGACCGGCCGATCAAGGGGCTGATCGTGGCCAGCCCGGCCAACCCGACCGGGACCGGGCTGGAACCGGCGGAGCTGGCGCGGATCGCGGAATGGTGTGCGGCCAACGGGGTTCGGCTGGTCAGCGATGAGATCTACCACGGGATCAGCTACGGCCAGCCGCTCGGCTGTGCCTGGCAGACCTCGCGGGAGGCGATCGTGGCCAACAGCTTCTCCAAGTACTTCGCGATGACCGGGTGGCGGCTGGGCTGGTTGTTGCTGCCCGCCGGGCTGCGGCGCGCGGTGGACTGCCTGACCGGGAACTTCACCCTGTGCCCGCCCGCGCTGTCCCAGTACGCCGCGGTGGCCGCGTTCACCGAGGAGTCCTACGCCGAGGCCGACGCGCACGTGGCCCGCTACCGCACCAACCGGGACCTGCTGCTCTCCGGCCTGGCCGGGCTGGGCATCGACCGGGTGGCCCCGGCCGACGGCGCGTTCTACGTCTACGCCGACATCGGTCACCTCACCGAGGACTCGATGGCCTTCTGCCGCGGGCTGCTGGCCGACACCGGGGTCGCGGTGGTGCCCGGCATCGACTTCGACCCGGTGCACGGCAACCGGTTCATCCGGCTGTCCTTCGCCTCGGCCACCGCGACCATCACCGAAGCGGTGCAGCGCATCGGGAGCTGGCTGCCCACGCTGTGACCCGGCGGCCATCCGATACCCGACCAACGGCGCGGCAGCAGCGGAAAATCCGCGCCTAGCGTCGGGGCGTTCCTCCCTCACCGTCCAGAAAGGACGATCGGATGCGCGCCTCGACCTTCCTGCGCCGCCTGGCCGCCACCGCCGCGATCACCGCGGTCGCCGGGTTCGGCCTGTCCGCTCCCGCGATCGCCGAACCGGTGGCGACCAGCGGTCCCGTCATGTCCCTGAGCGCCGACGAGCTTTCCGTCGCGCAGCAGGGGCTGCGGCACCAGTTCACCAAGGAGGAGACCCAGTTCCTCTACGACGCGGCCAAGACCGGTGGCGAGACCCTGGTGTCGCTGGGCTGTAGCGCGATCGTGCCCGCGCCGGCCAACGCGCTGTGCGCGCCGGTGGCCAAGTTCGTGGTGAACCTGGTGGCCTCGCCGTTCAACCCCAAGGGCCGTTGCCTGGCGCTGTGGGCCGACCTGGCGGAGTTCCCGCCGATCGGAGCGAAGTACAACGAGTGCTGATCAGCCGGAGTCGGTGCCGGTGCCGCGCACTCCCGCCGACGGCCAGCCGCAGCCGCCCTCGCGGTCCGAGCGCAGCTTGACCGACAGGTGCGACATCACGTCGCCCAGCGCGTCGATCTGGCCCGGGGTGAGCTGGTCGATCAGCGCGGCCCGCACCGTTTCCACATGGCTGGGTGCGAAGCTCTCCAGCGCGGCGAAACCCTCGTCGGTGAGCACCGCGAAGTAGCCCCTGGCGTCATCCGGCACGGCCTCCCGGCGCACCCAGCCGCGCTGCTGCAGGCGGTCGATCACATGGGTGAGCCTCGGCCGGGCCGCCACCACCTGCGCGGCCAGGTCGGCCAGCCGGATCCGCCGCTGCGGGGTCGCGGACAGCCGGACCAGCACCTCGTACTCGAAGTGCGTGATGCCGTGGTCCCGCCGCAGCTGCTGGGCAACCCGTTCCTCCACCAGGCGGCTGGCGTCCAGGAAGTGGACCCAGGCGCGCATCTGGGACTCGTTCAGCCAGCGCGGTTCGCTCACCACGTCATTATCGCGGTGAGCGCCGCGTGGAACTCCGCCACCCGTTCGATCGTTCATCGTCTGAGAGGTTGTGGAGGGGAGAACGTTATGTTGATGATCCTGGGGATCTTGCTGGTCGGCTGGATCGTGCTGTCCGTGATCGGGTTCGTGGTCAAGGGACTGTTCTGGCTGGCCATCGTGGGCGGAGTGATCTTCCTGGGCGCCACCGCGGTGGCCTGGGTCAAGAAGCAGAACCGCCAAATCCACTGATCCGCCCGGTCAGGTAGGCGCGGGCGTCCGCCGCTCCCGTCCACAGCCTGGCGTCCAGCCCGGCGGCCAGCGCGCCGTCGATGTTGACCTGTCGGTCGTCGAAGAACACGCACTTCTCCGGGGCGGCGTCCAGCCTGCGCAGCAGCTCGGCCCAGATCTCCGGGTCCGGCTTCGCGCACTTCAGGTCGCCGGAGAAGATCAGCGTGCGGAACTTGCCGGACCAGGGGCGCAGCTCGACCGCGCGCCCGAACGAGGCCGGGGCGTTGGACAGCAGGGCCAGCGCGACCCCGGCCTCGTGCAGCTCGGTGAGCAGCGCCTCCGCCTCGGGCTCGAAGACCAGCCAGCCCTCGCCGTCGGCCTTGGTCAGCGCGGCCACCGTCTCCTCGTCCACCTCGACGCCGAGCCGGGCGCCCACCGCGCGCCAGTACTGCGACTCGGGACAGCCCCGGTCGTAGGCCTCCCGCTCGGCCCAGTAGGCGGGCTCGAACTCCGCCGCGGCCACCCCCAGCTGCTGAGCCAGCTCGGGCAGGGCCGCGGTCTTCGTGCTCAGGACCTCGCCGTAGTCGAAAACCACCCAGTACAAAGGTCTCTCCCCTAGCTCGCCCTGCTCTGGTTGCGCAGCACGTCCTCCTGCTCGACCCGCCGCAGCACCTCGACAATGCCAGCCCGGTCCACGTCCCGGTGGGTGACGAAGCGCACCTGCCCGGCCATCGGCGTGGCCAGCACCCCGGCTCCGGTCAGCCTGCGCAGCGCCAGTTCCAGGTCCGGCGCCCCGGCCAGCACGATGTTGGTCTGCGGCTGGCGCACCGACCAGCCCAGCTCGGTCAGCCCGTCGGCCAGCAGCCGCGCGTTCGCGTGGTCCTCGGCCAGCTCGCCCACCCGCTCCAGCGCGAGCAGCCCGGCCGCGGCCAGCACCCCGCCCTGGCGGACCCCGCCGCCGAGCATCTTGCGCACCCGCCTGGCCTCGGCCACCAGCTCCGCCGAGCCGGCCAGCACCGAGCCCACCGGCGCGCCCAGCCCCTTGCTCAGGCAGGCCTGCACCGAGTCCGCGCCCACGGTCAGCGCCGCGGGCGGCACCTCAAGGGCCACCGAGGCGTTCCAGATCCGGGCCCCGTCCAGGTGCACCCGCAGCCCGGCCTGCCGGGCTGCGGCCACCAGCCGGGTGTGTTCCTCGATCGGCACCACCGCGCCACCGGCCGCGTTGTGCGTGTTCTCCAGGCACAGCAGCGAGGTGCGCAGCGCGTAGTACGGGCCCGGCGGGCCGGCCGCCGCGCGCACCGCCTCCGGCGCGATCCGGCCGGGGCCCAGCTCCCAGGGCAGCTCGGCAGGCATGCCACCGGCCAGCCAGGCCGGCGCGCCCAGCTCGTTCTGCAGCACGTGCGCGTCCTTGGCGGCCAGGAAGCGGTCGCCGCGGCGCAGGTGGATCATCAGCGCGATGATGTTGCCCATGGTGCCGCTGGGCACCCACAGCGCCTCGGCCGTGCCGAGCAAGGCGGCGGCGCGCTCCTCGAGGGCTCGCATGGTGGGGTCGCGGTCCAGGACGTCGTCACCGACCTCGGCGGCGGCCATGGCCGCGCGCATCCGGTCATCGGGCTTGGTGACGGTGTCCGACCGGAGGTCGATCGGGGCGGAATAGGTCACGATACGATCACACCACACTCGCCGCCGCGGATCGAGCGGCGAATGCCCAGCTCGCGGGCTCGGACACGCGGGGGGTGACGTGGATCTCCTGCCCGGTCCGTGCAACCGTTGTGCGCAGTTGTTTCGTCCAGTAGGTGCAAGCAGACGAGCGGAGAGTTCCGCGTGGACCATCACGAGGAGCAGGAGTTCGCCGAGTACTTCCTCGCCAGGCGCGATGCGGTGCGACGGACGGCCTACCTGCTCTGCGGCGACTGGCACCGGGCGGATGACCTGGCCCAGACCGCGTTCGTCGCGTTGCACCGGCGCTGGCGCAAGGTCCGGGACAAAGGTGCCCTGGACGCTTACGTCAGACGCACGCTGGTGCGGGCGTCGATCGACGAGTCCCGGCGGCCGTGGCGGCGCGAACGCGTCGTGGACGAGCTGCCGGAGACCCCGGTGAGCACACCGGAGGTCGGTGACTCGGTGGCCACCAGGTCGGCTCTGCTCGACGGCCTGCGCAAGGTGCCGCCGCGGCAACGCGCGGTGCTGGTGTTGCGGTTCCTGGAGGGCCTGGACGTCTCGGCCGCGGCCAAGGCGCTCGGGTGCACCGAGGGCACCGTGAAGAGTCAGACCGCCCGGGGGCTCGATGCCCTCCGGGAGGCGCTGGGAGACGCACTGGACGATCTGAGGTCCGCCACATGAGCGGGATCATCGGATCGAGGAGGTGGATGTAGGTGGACGAGCACAAGCTCGCGGACGCCTTCCGCGATGCCGTGCGCGAGGTGCCACCGCCGTCCTTCAACGAGCAGGACGTGGTCACCGCCTCGCACCGGGCGAGCGCGCGGCAGCGGAAGCTGGTCCTGAGCGGATCGACTTTCGGTGTGGCGCTGCTGGTCGGTGGCACGCTGGTGGTGACGAACCTGTTCGGTCCGGGGCAGACCCCGAACACCGCGTCATCGGGGGAGCTCACGGCCGAAGGGTCCGTCTTCGGCGTCCCCCCGCAGGAGAACAGCACCGGCGGCCAGGCAGGCCCCGGTACCGATCGCGCCCAACCCAAGACCTCGCCTGAGCCGTCCAAGCAGGGGGACGGCTCAGCGAGCACCGGTCCTTCGATCGGTGGCACCGAAGGGTGCGGGATGGCGGACCGGGAGCTCGCAGCAGCCCTCGCCGTCGAGCTCCCGGCCGTCGCCGCACTCACCCCTGAACAGGCCCCGGCCGAGCTGTGCCCGCAGGGTTCCCGCGGGTTCTCGCTGAAGACGCCGGAGGGCACGCTGACCGTGTCCCTCGGCCAGGACTCCGGGCTCTCCCGCGACGGCGGCCGGGCCGACAGCGGCCCCGGCGGCACGCAGAGCTACACCGCGATCACCACCCACGGGGCGCCGCTGACCATCCACAGCGTGCCGCGCAAGCCGGGCGGCAAGCCGCCGTTCGCCGGCGACCTGGAGCGACTGGCGAAGAAGCTCTCCGACAAGTACTGAGCCCGCTTCTGGCACGATGGCTGGCTATGGCCGAGACCAGGCATTCCGCCAGCACGCCCAAGGGTGAGCGGCGGCGGCACGCGCTGATCGAGGCGGCCGCCGCGCTGCTGGCCGAGGGCGGCTTCGACGCCATCCGGCACCGCGCGGTGGCCGAGCGCGCCGAGCTGCCACTGGCCTCCACCACCTACTACTTCAGCTCGCTGGACGAGCTGGTCGCGGCCGCGGTCGAGCACGGCTCCCGGGCCGAGCTGAACGCCGCCAGGCAGTGCCTGGACGACCTGGCCGGGCGGGACCACCCGCTGTGCGCGGACGACCTGGTCGAGCTGGTGCTGGACCTGCTGCTGGGCCGCCTGTCCAGGGACGGTGGCCTGGAACCGGTGCTGCTGCGCTACGAACGCCTGGTCGGCAGTGCCAGGCGGCCCTTCCTCACCGACCTGATGCGCGGCCTCGGCGAGGAGCTGACGGCCCTGCTCACCGAGCTGTTCGCGCACTCCGGCACCCCGGTCGACCGGCCGCGGCTGGACGTGCTGGTCGCGCTGGTCGACGGCGCGGTGGTGAACGCGCTGATCGAGAGCAACCCCGATCCCAGGGACGCCGCCCGCCGGATGCTGCGGGCGAACCTGCCCGGCCGCGCCTGACCCTGGTGCAACCTGTCCTCGGCCCGCTGGCGTGAGTAGAGGCGGATCTGGGTGATGGGAGGCGCGGAATGCGGGCCGAGGACGATGCGAGCTACCGGGAGTTCGCCAGAGCGAAAGCCATGTCGCTGCGGCGACTGGCCTACCTGCTGTGCGGGGACTGGCACCTCGCCGAGGACTTGGCGCAGACCGCGCTGATCAAGATGTACCGGGCCTGGCCCAAGGTGCAACGGAAGAACACCGTCGACAACTACGCGCGGCAGGTCCTGCTCCGCTGCTGGCTGGACGAACGACGGAAACCCTGGCGGAGCGCGGAGAACCGCGACGGCAAGGTGCCCGACCAGCCCGGCATCGACCTCGATCCCGCACTGGCCGGCCCGGCCACGGGGACACGGGACCTCCTGCTGCGCGCGCTCACACAGATCCCGCCGCGGCAGCGCGCCGCCGTGGTCCTCCGGCACTGGGCAGACCTGTCCATCGCGGAGGTCGCGGCCGCCCTGCGCTGCTCGGAAGGGACCGTCAAGAGCCAGACCGCGCGGGGGCTCGAGGCCCTGCGCGCGGTCGTCGAGCGGCTGGACGCGGAGATCGCGCCGGTCGCCGGGAGGAGCGTGTGATGCAGGACAAGCAGTTGATCGACAGGTTGCGCGGGATGAGCACAGCCGAGCCCCCGCTGGGCTTCGACCCCGACCAGGTGGCCGACACCGCGGCCAGGCTGCACCGGCGCAGGCGGGCCACCCTGGCCGCGGGCGGCGGCACGCTGGCCGCGGTCGCGGCGGTGGCCGTGACGGTCAGCATGGTGCTCGCCGGCCAGGGCGCGATCGGGTCCGCGGGGCAGGCAGGGCCGCTGACCGGGCTGTCGCAGCCGCCGCTGGTCAGTCCCAAGGTCGACCTGAGCAAGCAGAAGCAGCGCAACGAGGAGCTGCTCAAGGAGGTGCTGCCCAAGCTCAAGCCGGGGGTGACCCAGCTGCGGACCACTATGCGGCAGCTGTTCCACGACGGCGACCTGGACGCGCTGAGCGGCATAGCCGGCTTCCGGGACGAGGTCCACGGGGCCTGGATCACCCTGTCGATCACCGGCCCGATCACCGCGCGGTCGGTGGTCACCCCGCTGCCCCTGCGCTGCGTCCCGAGGGGGGAGGGATCGGTGGTGCCCACCAGCCACCAGTACAACCCGGCTGGTGACACCAGGCCGTCGCCGCGCAAGGGGCTGACCGGCAAGTGCGAGAAGCTGCCGCAGCCGGACGGCAGCGTCGTGGTGGTCGAGGAGGTGCTGACCCCGAAGGACCCGATGGCCCCCAACAGCTTCGACTCGCAGAACCCGGCGGACTACAAGCGCATCTCGCTGGATGGCACCCACTACCGCCTGGACGGCTCGGTGGTGGGCGTGCAGAACCTCGTCACGGTGCCGTCGGACTTCACCGAGAACAACGACGCCGGCCAGAACCGGCCGGACCCGCCGCTGACCAGGGACCAGGTGATCCAGCTGGTCACCAATCCGGAATTCAACCTCAGCTGAGCGGAACCGATGTCTCGTTCCGGACATCCCACTGTGGCCGGCGCTGATCTTCGGCGCCGGCCACGTGGCCGGTCGGCACTGGGGGTGCCGACCGCCACGTGCCCATGTTCGCGCTGGTCAACTAGGCTGCGTGAACGTGACCTCGACCAAGCCGCGCATTCCCAACGTCCTGGCCTCCCGGTACGCCTCGCTTGAGCTGGCCCGGCTGTGGTCGCCCGAGCACAAGGTGGTCCTGGAGCGGCAGCTGTGGCTGGCCGTGCTGCGGGCCCAGGTGGAGCTGGGCGTGGACGTCCCGGCCTCGGCGCTGGCCGACTACGAGCGGGTGCTGGCGCAGGTGGACCTCGGCTCGATCGCCGAGCGGGAGCGGGTCACCCGGCACGACGTGAAGGCGCGGATCGAGGAGTTCAACGCCCTCGCCGGGCACGAGCACGTGCACAAGGGCATGACCTCGCGGGACCTCACCGAGAACGTGGAGCAGCTGCAGATCCGGCTGAGCCTGGAGCACGTGCGGGACCGAGTGGTCGCGGTGCTGGCCCGGCTGGGCGCGCTGGCCGCCGAGCACGCCGAGCTGGTACTGGCCGGGCGCTCGCACAACGTGGCCGCGCAGGCCACCACGCTGGGCAAGCGGTTCGCCACCGCGGCCGATGAGCTGCTGGCCGGTTTCGGCAGGCTGGAGGACCTGCTCGCGCGCTATCCGCTGCGCGGCATCAAGGGCCCGGTGGGCACCGCGCAGGACATGCTCGACCTGCTCGACGGCGACGCCGAGCGGCTCTCCCGGCTGGAGGCCGCGGTGGCCGGGCACCTCGGCTTCGGCCAGGTGCTGACCAGCGTCGGCCAGGTCTACCCGCGTTCGCTGGACTTCGAGGTGGTCACCGCGCTGGTGCAGCTGGCGGCCGGGCCGTCCAGCCTGGCCAAGACGATCCGGCTGATGGCCGGGCACGAGCTGGTCACCGAGGGCTTCAAGGCGGGCCAGGTCGGCTCCTCGGCCATGCCGCACAAGATGAACACCCGTTCCTGCGAGCGGGTCAACGGCTTCGCGGTGATCCTGCGCGGGCACGCCTCGATGGTCGGCGAGCTGGCCGGGGACCAGTGGAACGAGGGCGACGTGTCCTGCTCGGTGGTGCGCAGGGTCGCGCTGCCGGACGCCTTCTTCGCCTTCGACGGGCTGCTGGAGACCTTCCTGACCGTGCTCGAGGAGTTCGGCGCCTTCCCCGCGGTGATCGGCCGCGAGCTGGACCGCTACCTGCCGTTCCTGGCCACCACCAAGGTGCTGATGGCCGCGGTGCGGGCCGGGGTCGGCCGGGAGACCGCGCACGAGGCGATCAAGGAGAACGCGGTGGCCACCGCGCTGGAACTGCGCGAGGGCCTGGAGCGCAACGATCTGCTGGACCGGCTGGCCGCCGACGAGCGGCTGCCGCTGGACCGGGCCGCGCTCGACGCGCTGCTGGCCGACCGGCTGCCGTTCACCGGCGCGGCCGCCGCGCAGGTCAGCGCGGTGGTGGCGCGGATCGAGCAGGTCGTGGCGCAGTACCCCGAAGCGGCCAAGTACACCCCCGGCGCCATCCTCTGAGCAAGCTTTCCAACCGGCAGAACTGTTCCCCGGTACTTCGGAACCTCCTAAGTACCGGGGGCTATCAGCACATTCGCCCCTGAGAATGACTCGCGAGACAACACGTCGGTCACTGGGGAGTGAACTTTGGTCGCACGGATGGAGGGGAAGGCCCGAAACCGCACCGCGCTTCTGGAAGCAGCCAGGGAAGTCATCGTCGAGGAAGGGCATCGAGGCGCCTCTCTCGGCGTGATCGCGGGCCGGGCCGGTCTCACCACCGGGGCCATTTACTCGATTTTCGGCAGCAAGCGGGACCTGTTGATTGCCGTCATCGAGGACATTCACCGCCGGGTGATTGCCGATCTGCAACAGCTCAGCGATCCGCGGCTTTCCCTTGAGCAGGTGATCGCGGTGTACGTGGCCGGGCGGCTGCGCGCGGCCGACGCCAAGGACGCCGCGCCGCTGCTGGCCTTCGAGACCGAGCTGGCCGGGCTGGCGCAGAGCGACCCGGTGGTCAGCACCCGGCTGCGGGAGATCTCGGTGCGCTCGGACCGGCAGTTCGCCGAGTCGCTGACCGGCCGCAGGGACGAGCGCGGCATGGTGGTCGACGAGCACCGGGCCGCCCAGCTGGCGCTGGGGGTGCGCGCGCTGGTGCTGGGCTTCGAGCAGCGGCGGCTGCGCGGCGAGGCGGTGGCCGAGGCGCTGGTGCTGGACCTGGCGATCGCCATGGTCCGGCAGTGAATAAAGAGGATCGCCCAGCCCCCGAGCCGGGCGATCCGAATCCGCCGAACGATTCCCGAGAAAGTGGCGGAAAACTGCTGCCGGTATAATGCCACAGTTGGTTGGTTGTTGACACCGGTGGTGCGACGCAGGTCACCAGGGGTGCATTGCCTAGGGTGAGCCCGTGACCTCCCTCGTCGACTACCCGCTGATCGCCGCGGGCAAGGTTCGTGAGCTCTACGCCGTCGACGACGAGCACCTGCTGTTCGTCGCCTCCGACCGCATCTCCGCCTTCGACTTCGTGCTGCCCAACGGCATCCCGGACAAGGGCCGGGTGCTCACCGCGATGAGCGTGTTCTGGTTCGAGCTGCTCGCCGACGTGGTGCCCAACCACGTGGTGGCCTGGGACGACCCGCGCATCCCGGGCGAGGTCCGCGGCCGGGCGCTGCTGGTCCGGCGGCTGGAGATGCTGCCGGTGGAGTGCGTGGCCCGCGGCTACCTGACCGGATCCGGCCTCGCCGACTACCGGCGCACCGGCGCGGTCTGCGGGGTCGAGCTGCCCGAGGGCCTGGTGGAGTCCTCCCGGCTGCCGGAGCCGATCTTCACCCCAGCCACCAAGGCCGAGATCGGCGCGCACGACGAGAACGTCTCCTTCGCCGCCGTGGCCGACACGGTGGGCCTTGAGCGGGCCGAGCGGCTGCGCGAGCTGACCCTGGCGGTCTACCGCAGCGCGGCCGGGCACGCGGAGAGCAGGGGCCTGATCCTGGCCGACACCAAGCTCGAGTTCGGCGTGGACGCCGCAGGCGGGCTGGTGCTGGCCGATGAGGTGCTGACCCCGGACTCCTCCCGGTTCTGGCCAGCCGAGGGCTACGCGCCCGGCAAGGTGCAGCCCTCCTTCGACAAGCAGTACGTGCGCGACTGGCTGACCTCGCCCGCCTCGGGCTGGGACCGGGCCTCGGAGACCACGCCGCCCCCGCTGCCCGAGGACGTGGTCGCCGCGACCAGGGCCCGCTACGTGGACGCCTACGAGCGGATCTCCGGCCGGGCGCTGGCGGACTGGCCGTCCCCGGAGGCTTAAGCAGAGCTGCGCCTGCCCGCAACCTCAGCGGCAGGCCGTGGTCACGCGGCCATGTCGCAATAGGGTCATGCGCCCCAGACTGCTCGTCTCGCTCTCGGGCATCGGCCGGGCGAACCTGGCCGACTGCGCCGCCTTCGCCGCCGCGCTGGACCGGCGCGGCGTGCCGCTGTCCCTGCTGCTCACGCCGAAGCCGAACAGCGAGCGTCCGACCAGGGACTCACCGGTGCTGGACTGGATCAGGGCCAGGGAGCGGGCCGGGGACGCGCTGGTGCTGCACGGGTTCGACCACGTGGCCCAGCCCAGCGGGCACCGGCTGCCGCTGCCCAGGCTGGCCCCCGCGGCCAGCTGGGCCGGTGGCCGGATCTGGCGGCGGGCCGAGTTCGCCGAGCTGCCCGCGCACGAGGCCGGGCTGCGGCTGCTGGCCGCCACCGCGGTGCTGGACCGCCTTGAGCTGCGCACCAAGTGCTTCGCGCCGCCCAGCTGGCTGGCCTCGGCCGGGACGATGGTCGCGTTGCGGCGCAGGGGTTTCGAGGTCTGCGCGGACGCCAGCGGTGTGCACGACCTGCGCACCGGGGCCAGTCACCGGGGCCGGGTGCACCAGGTGGGCCGGGGTGAGCTGTGGGCGCGGGCCGCGCTGCGCGGCGGGCGGCGCGGTGGCCTGGTGCGGATCGCGGTGGACGCGGCCGAGCTGTCCCGGCCGCAACCGGCCCGCGCGGTGCTCGGCGCGATCTCCGGTGTGCTGCGGCTGGGCGCGCTCGGTGGGACATACGCAGACCTCGGTCTGGGCCGTACCGCCGAACGCCGTGGGCTGAACGCCGGATAATTACGGCGGTTGAACGAGTGACGGCACCAATCACCGCACCGGACGATCGGGATCGTCCCCTCCCAACCCTGCGGTGAGGTGTGTAATGAACAGAATTACGAAATTGATGGTCGTCGCCGCGATGGCCATCCCGGCGGCGGGTTCGTTCGGATTTTCCGCGCCCGC
The DNA here is from genome assembly GCF_053591555.1 of Crossiella sp. NPDC003009. Lineage (NCBI taxonomy): Bacteria > Bacillati > Actinomycetota > Actinomycetes > Pseudonocardiales > Pseudonocardiaceae > Crossiella > Crossiella sp. NPDC003009. The sequence goes on from NZ_JBSFUA010000007.1 coordinate 273,521, forward strand.
TCCGTCGGCCGCGGCGAGTGTGCCCCAGGACGAGAAGGTCGGCGCCGAGGAAAACGTGGCGCACACAATTGCCGGTGGCGAGGGCGCGCTGACCCTGCGGCGCGCGGAATCCGGCTACGTGAAGGCACATGTCACCGGACTGAAACTGCGGCCGGGTGACGTGTTGCGCATTTCCGACCCCAGCGGCAAGGAGAGCTACACCTACACCGGCCAGGACGACCTGACCGCCAGCCCGGACGCCACCGGATTCTGGGCCATGTCGGTCACCGGCGACACCGCGGTGCTCAGCCTGACCGGCCAGGACGGCGGCCCGGCCGCCCCGGACTCCACCGCCACCGTGGACAAGCTGACCCGCGGCTACACCCCGGCTGAGTTCAAGGCCGCGCAGGAGATGCAGACCAGGAGCATCTGCGGCTCGAACAACTACCAGGACGTGGCTTGCTACCAGACCTCCAACCCGACCGAGTTCGCCCGCACCAAGCCGGTGGCCAAGCTGCTGCGCAACGGCTCCTCGCTGTGCACCGCGTGGCGGGTCGGCACCAAGAACCGCATGCTGACGAACAAGTATAAACCACACACCATGGATGACCTGCACTGATGTCGGCGTACCTGCTCGCCCTGCGCTCGCTTCACCCACCACGCGCGCTCAGC